>CADCTH010000139.1 GCA_902805495.1 uncultured Actinomycetospora sp. | reverse complement strand
GCGGCGATCGACGAGGGCCTCGCGCCGGTGCTTCCGGCCCTGCTGCGCCGGCACACGGTGCTGGTGGCGGCCGTCGCCGACCCCGAGCTCGCGGTCGTCGCCGCCGGGCGCGGCGACGCCGAGGCCGTCTACACCGCGGCCGCCGCCGAGACCGCCCGCGCGGCCCGCCGCCGCGTGGTCGAGCGGCTGACCCGCCGGGGCGTCGAGGTCGTCGACGCCGGCCCCGACGACCTGCCCCCGGCCGTCGCCGACCGCTACCTCGCCCTCAAGGCGGCGGGGCGCCTGTGACCGTCAGGCGAACTCCTCCGGGGTGAAGGCCCGCGGCTCGACGAGGACCAGCCAGTTGCCGGAGTTGTCGCGCATGACGGCCTCGACGCCGTAGGGGCGCTCCTGGGGCTCCTGGACGAACGCGACGCCCTGCTCGGTCAGCCGCTCGTACTCGGCGCGGCAGTCGTCGGTGGTGAGCCCGAAGCCGCCCATCGTCCCGGCGGCGAGCGAGCGCCGGACCGCGCCGGCCATGTCGTCGTTCAGCGGCGGGCCGGGCAGCATCAGCGTCACCTCGAGCTCGGGCTGGGCGGGGTGCTTGACCGTGACCCAGCGGAAGCCCTCGCCGAGCTGGACGTCCGTGCCCTCCACGAAGCCCATGACCTCGCAGTAGAACTTCTTCGCGTCGTCCTGGTCGGCGACGTAGAGCGTGACCAGCGAGATGTTGGTGATCATGCGAGAAATCCTCCCGCGGCACCCCGGTCCGGTGGCTACTCCGGGATTGCGCGGTCTGCGCGGTCTGCGCGGTCTGCGCGGTCCGAGTCGACGGACCGGCTCCGCTGCGCTGCGCGGTCGGCGTCGACGGACCGGCTCCGCTGCGCTGCGCGGTCGGAGAGCCCGTGCATCAGCACGAAGCACCCCGGGATGCGCGGGGCGCCGGTGAGCGCCCACCGGGCCTGGTACTCCGACGGGCTGCTGCCCACGAGCTGGCGGAACCGCGACGAGAACGACCCGAGCGAGGCGTACCCGACGAGCCCGCAGACCTCGGTCACCGTGAGGTTGGTGCTGCGCAGCAGGTCCTGGGCCCGCTCGACGCGCCGCTCGGTGAGGTGGGCGTGCGGAGTGCGGCCGTAGGTGCGGGCGAAGCAGCGCAGGAAGTGGTACTTCGACAGGCCCGCGACCGCGGCCAGCCCGTCGAGGTCGAGGGGTTGGGCGTAGTCGCGGTCGATGCGGTCGCGGGCCCGGCGCAGGCCGACGAGCAGGTCCTCGGGCACCGACGGGCGGGAGCGGGCGACGGTCACGGCCCTCACCCCGCGCTCGGCAACTCGGCACCGCGACGGTCGGCGGTGAGGTCGGCCAGCGCCGGCGCGGTGGCCCCGTGGCGGCGCACCAGCACCACGCCCCACAGCACGTAGGCCACGAATACTGCCTCGGCCAGCACCCCGATGCCGATCCGCGCGGCGGTCGGCAGGCCCGAGGGCGTCACGAACGCCTCGATCACCCCGGACACCGCCAGCAGCACCGCGACCCCCAGGGCCATGCCGACCGTGGTGCGGCCCTGCCGCGCGAGCGACTCGGACCGGGTCAGCGGACCCGGGTCGATCCACGACCAGCCCAGCCGCAGGCCCGCGCCCGCCGCGACGAACACCGCGGTCAGCTCGAGCAGCCCGTGCGGCGTGATCAGCCCGAAGAAGAGGTCGGCCCGCCCGTTCGCGGCGAGGATGCCGCCGCTCAGGCCGACGTTGACGACGTTCTGCAGCAGCACCCAGAGCACCGGCAGCACCAGCACCCCGGTCACCAGGCACACCGCGGCCAGCCAGGCGTTGTTCGTCCACACACGGGCGGCGAACGACGACGCCGGCTGCGAGCTGTAGTACGACGCGAAGTCCTCCTCGACCAGCCGGCGCGTCTCCTCGGGCGGCAGCAGCGCCGAGGCGACGTCGGGGGAGCGCGCGACCCAGACGCCCACCCCGACCATCACGGCGGTGCTGAGCACGATCGTCGTCAGCCACCAGCGCCACGACGCCGCCAGCGCCACCGCGAACCCGACCGTGGCGAAGCGCGTGACGTCGCGCCACGACGGGCCGGCGGACCCCGTGATCGCCGTGCGGCCCCGGGCCACGAGCGTCGAGAGCCGGGCGACGAGCGCGGGGTCGGGCGACGAGGAGCGCACCACCGACAGGTGGGTGGCCGCTCGCTCGTAGAGCGCGACCGCCTCGTCGACCTCGTCCCCGGTCCAGCGGCGACGGCCGAGCAGCACCGCGAGGCGGTCCCACTCGTGCCGGTGCGCGGCCACGAAGGCGTCGACGTCCACGTCGGGTGATCCTGCCCGACCGGACTCCGGCCGTGGGGCACGATGGCCGGATGGAGAGCGTGGTGATCGGCGAGGCGGTCGAGCTGGACGTCCGCACGGCGCGGCTGCCGAGCCGGTCGCTGTCGTTCGCGCTCGACGCCCTGCTCATGGTGCTGCTGCTGCTCGCCGTGCTGCTCGTCATGGCGGCCGTGGGCGACGACGCCGACCCCGCGCTGGCCGCCGCGGTCGGCCTGACCACCACGGTCGGCGTGTTCGTGGGCTACCCCCTGCTGTGGGAGACGCTGACGCGCGGCCGCTCCCCGGGGAAGTACGCGATGGGGCTGCGGGTGGTCCGTGGCGACGGCGGCCCGATCGTCTTCCGCCACGCGCTGGCCCGCGCGCTCGCCGGGTTCATCATCGACTTCGGCCTGTTGTCGCTGTTCACGGGCTTCTTCGGCATCGTCGTGTCCGCGAGCTCATCGCGCGGGCAGCGCATCGGCGACCTGCTCGCCGGGACGGTCGAGGCCGGCGAGCTGGTGCCGCGCACCGGCCTCGAGGGCCTCCCGCCGGTCGACCCCGCGCTCGCGCACTGGGCCGCGGGCTGCGAGCTCGCGCGCCTGCCCGACGACCTGGCCCTCGCCGCGCGCCAGTTCCTCGTGCGCGCGCCGCAGCTCGCCCGGGCAGTGCGGGTCTCGCTCGCCGACCGGCTGGCCGCCGACGTCGCCGCCCGCGTCGCGCCGTCCCCGCCCGCGGGCGTGCCGGCCGAGGCCTACCTCGCCGCCGTCCTCGGCGAGCGCCACCGCCGCGAGGTCCAGCGCCTGACCTCGGCGAGCCCGTGGGCGAGCGAGTCGGCCCCGACGTGGGCGCCTGCCGGTCTCGGGCAGCCGGGGATGCCGCCGGGGCCCTCCTCACCGATACCGCTCCCGACGTCCCCGTACGCGCCGCCCGGACCGGACTCTGCTCGTCCCGAGGACCGCGACGCCACCTCGTCGCCGGGCGGCTTCGCCCCACCCGGCTGAGGTCGAGCACGCGACGACCCGATCCCACGATGTGGGACGGCCGTCCTGCACAGTGGGCGGAGGAGGCGTAGACAGGCCCCGTGCGCTCCCGTCGACGCTGGGTCGTCCTCGCCGTCGGCGTCGCGGCCCAGACCGCGGCGTCGTCGCTCGTCTACGGCGTGCCCTTCCTCGTGCCGACCCTGCGCGACGAGCGCGGCCTCTCGCTCGCCGCCGTCGGCGTCGTGGTGGCCGCCCCGACGCTGGGCCTGCTCATCGCGCTGATCGCGTGGGGCGCGGTGGTCGACCGGGTCGGCGAGCGCGTGCCCATGGCCCTCGGGCTCGGCGCCTGCGGCGTGGTCACCGGGGTGCTCGCACTCGTCGCGCCGAGCTCGCTGGTCCTCGCCGTGGCGCTGCTCGTGCTGGCCGGGATCGGTGCGGCGTCGGTGAACGCGGCGAGCGGGCGGCTGATCATGGGGTGGTTCGACGTCGAGGAACGCGGCCTCGCGATGGGCATCCGCCAGACCGCCCAGCCGCTCGGTGTCGCCGCCGCGGGCCTCGTGCTGCCGACGCTGGCGGCGCGCGAGGGCTCGCTGGCCGCGCTCGCCTGGCCCGCGCTCGCGTGCCTGGTCTGCGCCGGGCTCGTGCTGCTCGCCGCCGCCGACCCGCCACGGGCGGCCCGCGACCCGGACGCCGCCCCGCCCGCCTCGCCCTACCGCACCGCGGTGCTCCCGCGCGTACACGCCGCCAGCGCGCTGCTGGTGCTGCCGCAGTTCGCGATCTCGGCGTTCTCGCTGGAGTACCTGGTCCGCGAGCAGGGCTGGTCGCCGGGCGCGGCCGGGGCGTTCGTGGCCGTCGCCCAGCTCGCCGGGGCGGGCGGGCGCATCGCCAGCGGCTGGTGGTCCGACCGCGTGGGCTCGCGCCTGCGCCCGATGCGCCTGCTCGCGTACGCGAGCGCCGGGGTGCTGCTCGTCTTCGCGCTCGGCGACCTCACCGCCGAGGTCGTCGCGGTCGCGTCGATCGCCGCCGGCTCGGTGATCACCGTGGCCGACAACGGGCTGGCGTTCACCGCGACCGCCGAGATGGCCGGCACCGCCTGGTCCGGGCGGGCGCTGGGCGTGCAGAACACCACCCAGAACATCGTGGCCACGGCCGCGCCGCCGGTGCTCGGGGCGGTCATCGGGGTGTCGAGCTACGCGGCGGGCTTCGCCCTCGCCGCGCTGGCGCCGCTCGCGGCCGTCGTGGTCACGCCGGTGCGCGACGAACCCGTGCCCGAGCGCGCCGCGGCCCGGGCGGCGGCGGCCGACCGGCCCGACGGAGACTGATCGCGTGGGCTGGACCATCCGCCGCGCCGCCCCGGCCGACGCCGACCCGATCGCCGCGATCACCATCGCGGGCTGGCGGCACACCTACCGCGGCATCGTCACCGACGACCGGCTCGACGCGCTCGACCCGGCCGTCTTCGCCGAGGCGCGCCGGCGGGCGATCGCGGCGCCGGACCCGACGGGGGTGTTCGTGGCGGAGGACGGCGACGGCGACGTGCGCGGCTACTGCTTGGTCGGCCCGTTGCGCGTGCCCGAGCAGTCCGGGGACACCGCGGTGCCCTCCGCCGAGCTGCACAGCCTCTACCTCGACCCGCCCGTGATCGGCACCGGCGCGGGGCGCGCCCTGCACGACGCGGGTGTCGCGCACCTCGCGGCCTGCGGGTTCCGGCGCGCGGTGCTCTGGGTCTACTCGGCGAACACGGCGGCGCAGGCGTTCTACGCGCGGCAGGGCTGGCACGCCGAGGGCGAGCCCTACCAGCCGCCGGAGTGGTCGGCGCCCGCGACGCTGTGGGCCCGGGAGCTCTAGACCAGGAAGCGGAACCCCGCGGAGCCCGGCTCGAGGGCCTCGATCTGAAGCGGCGAGCGGGCCATCCGCTCGAGCAGGGGCTCGAGGTCCGCGCGCGACCCGATCTCCACGCCGACGAGCGCCGGCCCGGACTCGCGGTTGTCCTTCTTGACGTACTCGAAGCGCGTGACGTCGTCGTCGGGCCCGAGCACCTCGTCGAGGAAGCGGCGCAGGGCGCCGGGCTCCTGGGGGAACTCGACGAGGAAGTAGTGCTTGAGGCCCTGGAAGCGCAGCGAGCGCTCGATGACCTCGGCGTAGCGCGAGACGTCGTTGTTGCCGCCGGAGAGCACGACGACCACGGTCTCGCCCGGCACGAGGTCGAGCCCGGGCCCGTCGGGGCGGATCGCGGCGCCGGCCAGCGCGCCCGCGGGCTCGGCGATGATGCCGTCGGTCTGGTAGAGCGCGAGCATCTCGGTGCAGACCAGGCCCTCGTCCACGGCGACGACCTCGGCGCCCGCGCGGCGGATCATCGGATAGGTCACGACACCGGCCTTGCGCACGGCGGCCCCGTCGACGAAGCGGTCGAAGCCCTCGTCGTCGAGCATCACCGGGGTGCCGGCGTGCAGCGCGGCGGCGACGTTGCGGGCCCCCGCGGGCTCGACGCCGACGACGCGGGTGCGCGGGTGCGTGGCCTGCAGCCAGGTCGCGGTGCCCGCGAGCAGCCCGCCGCCGCCGACGGGCACGACGACGGTGTCGGGGGCCTCGCCGAGCTGCTCCACGATCTCGGCGACGACCGTGGCCTGCCCGGCGACGGTGCGCGTGTCGTCGAACGCGGGCACGAGCGTGGCGCCGGTCTCCTCCGACCACCGCGACGCCGCCGCGGACGCCTCGTCGTAGGTGTCGCCGGCGACCACCAGCTCGATCATCTCGCCGCCCAGGGCCACGATCCGCTCGCGCTTCTGGCGCGGCGTGGTCGAGGGGATCACCACCCGCCCGGGCACCCGGTGCGCGGCGCAGGCGAACGCGAAGCCCTGGGCGTGGTTGCCGGCGCTGGCGCACACGACGCCCGCCGCCCGGGACTCGTCGTCGAGCTGGCTGATGAGGTTGTAGGCCCCGCGCAGCTTGTACGAGCGCCCGACCTGCAGGTCCTCGCGCTTGAACCACACCGCGGTGCCCGTGGCCGCGGAGAGCCGCGCGTTGCGCTGCAGCGGCGTGCGCTCGGCGATGCCCGCCAGACGCTCCGACGCCTCGAGGACCTGCTTCTCGAACGTCGTGCCCCTGGCGTCCCGGCCCCGCGTCATCGCTGTCCCGATCGTCGTGTGTGGTTGGTCCGTTCGATGGTAGGTCGCGCGACGCCGCCACCCCGGGGTGACCCTGCCCCCGACCCCGAGGAGATCCGGGGTCGACTACGTCGTGACGCTGACGACGCGGCCCGCTCCGCGCCCTAGCGTGACCGGGGTGATCCCGGATCCTCGCCCGGGGAGCCCGTGGTGGCCCCGTCCGGCCGACGTCGCGCTGTCCGCCGCGCTCGCCGCGGCCTCGATCGTGGGGACGGCGCTGGTCGCGCAGCCCGACGACCGGCCGTGGTGGCCCGGCGGCGCCGCGCTCATCGTCGCCGCGGCCACCGCCCTGGCCTGGCGCCACCGCGCGCCGGTGCTGGTGCTCGCCTCGACCCTGCTGACGGTCGCGCCGTACTACTGGATGGCCTACCCCGACGGGCCCGCGTCGCTCATGGTCGCCGTCGCCATGTACACGGTCGCGAGCCGCCTGAGCTGGCCGCGGTCGGTCGGGATCGGCCTGGTGCTGTTCGGCGTGTGGGTCGGGCTCGAGCGGGTCATCTCCGCCGACTACGGCGTCGCGCCGCCGGACCGCGACCGCTTCATGTGGATCATCGTCACGGTTGCCGTCGGCGTCGGCGTCGGCGGGCTGCGCCGCGGCCAGGCCGAGGCGGCGGTCCGCGCCGAGGAGCAGGCCCACCGCCGCGTCGAGCAGGAACGGCTGCGCCTCGCCCGCGAGGTGCACGACGTCGTCTCGCACAGCCTGGCGATGATCGCGGTGCAGGCCGGGGTGGGCGCGCACGTCGCGGACCGTCGTCCCGAGCAGGCCGTGGCCGCCCTCCTCGAGATCAAGGAGGCGAGCCGCGCCGCGCTCGCCGAGCTGCGCACCACGCTCGAGGTGCTCCGCGAGCCCGAGTCGTCCGACGCCCCGGGCCTGCACCGCCTCGAGGAGGTCGCCCGGGTCGCGGGCCTGGCCGGGGTCGGCGTGGAGGTGCGGGGGAGCCCGGGCGAGCTCGATCCGCCGGTGGACGGCGCCGCCTTCCGCATCGTCCGCGAGGCGGTCACCAACACGGTGCGTCACGCCCGCGGAGCCCGGAACGTCACCGTCGACCTCGAGCGCGACGCCCGCGAGCTGCGGCTGCGCGTCAGCGATGACGGCGGCCCGGCGGCCCCGGTGACCCCCGGCCACGGGCTGCGGGGTCTCGCCGAGCACGTCGCGGAGCTCGGCGGGCGCTCGTCGGTGACCCCCGGACCGGGCGGCGTCGTGGTGGAGGCCGCGCTGCCGCTGGTGGCCCGGTGAGCGCGCCCGCGATCCGGGTCGCCCTCGCCGACGACCAGCAGCTCGTGCGCGCCGGCCTGCGCGTGCTGCTGGAGACCGAGGACGGCTTCGTCGTGGTCGGCGAGGCCGCGGACGGGGAGCAGGCGGTGGCCCTCGTGCGCGCCGAGTGCCCCGACGTCGTCGTCATGGACGTGCGCATGCCCGGCGTCGACGGGCTGACCGCGCTGGAGACGATCGTCGCCGACCCCGCGCTCGCCGCCACCGCGGTGCTCGTGCTCACGACCTTCGACCTCGACGAGTACGTCTACCGCGCGCTGCGCGGGGGCGCGGCGGGTTTCCTGCTCAAGGACGCCGAGCCCGCGGACCTCGTGCGCGCGATCGCCCTGGTCGCCCGCGGGGACGCGCTGCTGGCGCCGGCGGTGACGCGCCGATTGATCGCCGAGTTCGCCGGGCGCCCGCAGCCGCTGGTGCCCACGGCGCGCCTCGACGTCCTCACCCGGCGCGAGCGCGAGGTGCTCGCGCTCGTCGGCGGCGGGCTGACCGACGACGAGATCGCCGCGCGCCTGGTGATCAGCCCGGCCACGGCCCGGACGCACGTCGGGCGCCTGCTGACCAAGCTCGACGCCCGCGACCGCGCCCAGCTCGTCGTCGTCGCCTACGAGACCGGGCTGATCACCCCGAGGTGCGCTCCGCGCACGTGAGCACTTCTCGGTGCTCCAGCACTGATTTCTGCTCACGTGCGCGGAGCGCACCTCGGGGTCGCTACGCCCCCTGACGTAGCCCGGGGACACGTCACCACGCCGACGACCGCGACCCCCGCCGGCGGCGACGCTCCTCGGCGTGTCCCCGCTGTCACGGCGCCGCTTCCTCGGCGTCGCGCTCGCCGCCGCCGGTGCCGCCGCGGTGGCCGCGGTCGCCGGCTGCGCCACCGGCGCG
>CADCTH010000138.1 GCA_902805495.1 uncultured Actinomycetospora sp. | reverse complement strand
GCGGCGCGCGCCGGCGGGCCGGGGCTTCGGCGGCGGCGGGTCCAGCAGGCTCGCGAGCATCTCCGGCACCGACACCCCGCTGGCCAGCGCCGCGGCGACCACCGAGCCCGCCGACGTGCCCACGAGCACGTCGGCGTCGCGCGCGTCGCGGCCCGTCGCCTGCTCCCACGTCGACAGCGCGGCGACCATCCACGCGTAGCCGAGCGACCCCCCGGTGCCCAGGACCAGACCGAACGTCACCGCCACGACCCCTTCGGCACCGTCGCGACCAGCTCGGCCAGCGATTCGGTCACCAGCTCGCCCAGCTCGTCGACTTCGGACATCGAGTCGCGGTCGGCGTTGAGCCCGTAGAACACGCCGCCGTCGTACGACGTCAGCCCCACGGCCAGCGACTGCCCCTTCGCCAGCGGCACCACCGGGTACATCTCCAGCAGCTTCGCCCCCGCCGCGTACAGCGCGTGCTGCGGGCCCGGGACGTTCGTCACGATCAGGTTGAACAGCCGGCGCGCGAACCCGTTGGCGGCCCGCGCCCCCAGCGCGTGCAGCGTCGGCGGCGCGAAGCCGCCCACCCGCACCAGCGCGTTCGCCCCCACCGACTGCCCGGACTCCTTGTGCTCGCGCATCGCGTGCGCGACGTGGTGCATGCGCAGCACGGGGTTGGGCTCGCCGACGGGCAGGTCGACCAGGAACGAGGCGATCTGGTTGCCCAGCAGCCCGGCGCCCGCGATCGAGCCCGTGGTCTCGGCGTCGCCGCGCACCGACAGCGGCACCATCGCGCGCATCGTGGTGGTCGGCGAGACCGTCGCCCCCCGGGAGAGCAACCAGTTGCGCAACGCGCCGGACACCACGGCCAGCACGACGTCGTTGATCGTGCCGCCGTGGGCGCGGCGCACGGCGCGGTAGTCCTCGAGGTCGGTGCGGGCCGTCGCGAAGCGCCGCTGCGTGGAGATCGGCACGTTCAGCGGGCTCACCGGGGCCGGGCGCACGGCCGCGCGGACCGCGGAGAACAGCCCGCCGGCCACGTCCGCGACCTTGGTGACGGTGTCGGCGGCGTCGCGCACCGCGTCGCGGGCGGCCTCGACGGCGTTGCCGGGGCGGGCGACCGCCTCGCCCACCGCGTCGTACACCAGCCGCCACGGCGTGGGCTCGCGCCGCGCCACCCAGTCGTCGTCGGGGGTGCGGCGCCCGGACGAGGTGTCGTCGAGCACCACCTGGCCGATGTCGATCGACGCGACGCCGTCGACCATCGCCTGGTGGGTCTTGGTCACCAGCGCGACCCGGCCCCCGGCCAGGCCGTCGACCAGGTACATCTCCCACAGCGGCCGCGTGTGGTCCAGCGGGCGCGACATGAGCCGCGCGACGAGGTCGTTGAGCGCCCGGTCGGTGCCCGGCGATGGCAGCGCGGAGCGGCGCACGTGGTAGGTGACGTCGAAGTCGACGTCGTCGATCCACACCGGCCGCGCCATGCGCCCGGGCACCTCGCGGATCTTCTGGCGGTAGCGCGGCACCAGGCCGATGCGGCTGGAGATGAGGTCGACGAGGCCGTCGTAGTCGAACCCGGAGCGCGGCTTGCGGAAGATCGACACGCTCCCGACGTGCATCGGCGTCGTCGGTTGGTCCATGTAGAGGAAGGACGCATCCAGCGCCGACAGGCGGTCCGGCATGGGCGCGATCGTCGCACAGGGCCGGGCGGGCGGCCGGGGGTCGGCTCCTCTGCCAGGCTGGGGGTGATGACGCCCTCACCCGCCCCGTCGGACCCCGACCGGCCCGTGTCGCCGAAGGACGCCTTCGTGACGGTGTACGGGCGCAAGCCGGTGCTCGAGGCGCTGGGCGACCCGGCGCTGGTGGTCGACAAGGTGGTGCTGGCCGAGGGCGTCGACCGGGGCGCCGTGCGCACCTTCACCGAGGCCGCCCGGGCCCGCGGGCTGGAGCTGCAGCGGGCCTCGGCGCAGCGGGTCAAGGTGCTCGCCGGCAACGGGCGCCAGGACCAGGGCGTGCTCGCCGACGTCGTCGCCCCGCGCATGCGCCCGCTGGAGCACTTCCTGGCCGACCTGCCGGAGGCCGTATACGCCCGGGTGCTCGTGCTCGACGGCCTGACCAATCCCGCCAACGTCGGCATGATCCTGCGCTCGGCCACCGGGGCGGGGCTCGAGGGCGTGCTGTTGCCGCGCCGCGGCGTGCCGTCGATCGACCCGCTGGTGGTCAAGGCGTCGGCGGGCGTGGCGTTCCAGGCGCCCGTCCTGCGCTCGCGCACCGCGGCCGACGGCCTCGCCGCGCTCGCCGAGGCGGGGTTCGTGCTCTACGGCCTCGACGGCGGCGCGCAGGCGTCGCTGTTCACCGCCGAGCTGCCCGGGCGGGTGGCCCTCGTGGTCGGCGGCGAGACCGACGGGCTCACCGACGCCGTGCGCGCCGAGCTGCACGGCACGCTGACCATCCCCCTGACCGCGGGCGTGGAGTCGCTCAACGCGGCCTGCGCGGCCACCGTCGCCTGCTTCGAGCTCGCCCGCCGCCGCGGCTGAGCGGATCTCGCGGAACGCGCCCCACGGTCCTGCGCGCCCGCCTACCGTCACGCCCGTCACCGCGAGCCCGGTCCTCCCCCGGGCGCCGCCACGCCCGTCGTGCTGCCCGGGAGGTCCCTGTGGTCGTCGTGTCCCCCACCCCCTCGCTCGCCCCCGCCCGCGTCCGCCGGGTCGGCGAGGCGCCCGTGCCGCGGGTCCGCCCGCTGGCCGACGTGCTCCCCCGGCTCCCGCGGCCCG
>CADCTH010000137.1 GCA_902805495.1 uncultured Actinomycetospora sp. | reverse complement strand
GATCCACGACGACGAGCGGTTCGTGCTCGACCTGCTGCGCGAGGAGAAGATCCAGGTCGTGCAGGGCACGGGCTTCAACTGGCCCACGCCCGACCACTTCCGCATCCTCACGCTCCCCCACGCCGCGACGCTGGAGGACGCCATCGGGCGCATCGGGCGCTTCCTCGAGACCTACCGCCAGGACTGACCGCCAGGACCGACCGAGGCGCACGGTGTGTGCCAGCGTGGGGGCCACGCTGGCGTCAGACGTCAGGAAAGCCACCACGATCATGAGCGACGTCCTCCCGGTGCTCACCGGCACGCTGGTGCGCCTGCGGCCTTGGCGCGCGGACGACGCCCCCGCGATCCACGCCGCCTGCCAGGACCCGGACATCCAGCGCTGGACCACGGTGCCGGTGCCCTACACGCCCGACGACGCCGAGGACTTCCTCGCCCGCCGGGTGCCCGACGCCCGCGCCCGCGGGGGCGCGGCGTTCGCCGTCGAGGACCTCGCCGACCGCTCGCTCGCGGGCAGCACCACCCTGCTGCAGCTCGTGGCGGGCGTCGGCGAGATCGGCTACTGGGTCGCCCCGGGGGCCCGGCGCCGCGGGCTCGGCGCGGACGCGCTCGCCACGCTGGCGTCGTGGGCGTTCGCGCACGCGGGCGCCCACCGTCTCGAGCTGCTCATCGAGCCCGACAACCACGCCAGCCGCGCGCTCGCCGCCCGCGCCGGCTTCGTGGCGGAGGACCTGCTGCCCGACCGCCTCCTGGTGCGCGGCGAGCGGCGCGACGCGCTGTCGCACGTCCTGCTCGCGCCCTAGTTTCGGAGATGATCAGGGCGTGGCCCCCGAGCGCTTCCTCGTCACCGGCAGCAGCGGGCACCTCGGCGAGGCGCTCGTGCGCGTCCTGCGCCGGCGCGGCACCCCCGTCACCGGCCTCGACGTGCTCCCCTCGCCCTGGACCGACGTCGTCGGCTCGGTCGCCGACCCCGAGGCCGTCGCCCGGGCGGCGCGCGGCGCGACCCACGTGCTGCACACCGCCACGTTGCACAAGCCCCACGTCGGCACCCACTCGCGACGTGCGTTCGTCGAGGTCAACGTGACCGGCACCCAGACCGTCCTCGACGCGGCGGCCACCGTCGGCGCCCCGGTGGTCGTCACGAGCACGACCAGCGCGTTCGGGCGGGCGCTGGCCACCGCGCCCGGCGAGCCCGCCGCCTGGATCGACGAGGACGTCGTGCCGCGCGTGCGCAACGTCTACGGGGCCACGAAGGTCGCCGCCGAGGACCTCGCCGAGCTCGCGGCGGCCGACGGCCTGCCCGTCGTCGTGCTGCGGACCTCGCGGTTCTTCCCCGAGCCCGACGACCGCGACGACGTGCGCGCCGCGTACGCCGACGCCGCCCTCAAGGCCCTCGAGTTCGCTCACCGCCGCGTCGACCTCGCCGACGTCGTCGAGGCGCACCTGCTCGCCGCCCGCCGCGCGGCCGCGGTCGGCTTCCACCGCCTGGTCGTCAGCGCGACGACGCCGTTCGCCCGGGACGACGCGCCGGCGCTCGGCCGCGACCTCCCCGGGCTGTTCGCGGAGCGCTTCCCCGACCTGGCCGAAGGGTTCGCCGCGCGGGGGTGGCGCCTGCCCGGGCGCCTCGACCGCGTGTACGACAACGCCCGCGCCCGCCGGGTGCTCGGCTGGGCGCCCGCGCACGACCTGCACGTCGCGGCCCGGCGGGCGCTCCGGGACGGCGACCCGATGGGCGACCTCGCGCGCGAGGTCGGGGCGAAGGGCTACCACCCGGAGCCCACCGGGGTGTACACCCCGCACTCCCGGAGGTGATGACGCGCGGTATCGGGTACCGTAGGTACCGCATACCGCAGTCCACCCGAGGAGGACGACCATGCTGGGCGACATCGCCGGCACCGCGCCCCTGCGCGAGGCCCTGGAGACCACCAACAGCCTGCTGGCGCAGGTCCTGGACGAGCTCAAGCGCGTCAACGCCGACGGCCTCGTCACCGTGGCGCAGGAACTGCGCGCCGTCCGGGACGCGCTGCCGGCCGCACCGGCGGAGTCCGCGCCCGCCGCCTGACCCCGTGCTGCGAGTCGTCGGCGTTCCAGCTCAACTACGCGATGGTCGACAAGCCGGCGATCCAGGAGTGGGTGCGCCGCTTCGTCGGCGCCCTGCGCGTCACCGGCCAGGTCTCGTTCGACTTCATCGAGACCCCCGATGGGCGCCTCGTCGCCCTCGAGTGCAACCCGCGGACGCACTCGGCGATCACGATGTTCCACCGCGACGAGGTGGCCCTGGCCCGGGCCTACCTCGAGGACCTCGACGGGCCGCCCCTGACGCCGCGCGCGGGCAGCCGCCCGACCCACTGGCTCTACCACGAGCTGTGGCGGATGGTGTCGCGTCCGTCGACGATCCCCGAGCGCCTCGCGGTCGTGCGCCGCGGCACCGACGCCGTGTTCGACCGCGACGACCCGCTGCCGTTCCTGCTCCTGCACCACCTGCAGATCCCGTCGCTGCTGCTGCGCAGCCTCGTCGCCGGCCGGCCGTGGATCCGCGTCGACGTCAACATCGGCAAGCTCGTCGAGCCGGCGGGGGACTGAGATGCCGCTGCGCGTGCTGCACCTCGCCGGCTCGGCGGTCAGCGACTTCCACGCCGACCTCTCGCTGACCTACGCCCGCGGGTGCCTGGCCGCCACCGCCGACCCGGCGCGCTACGACCCGGTGCCCGCGTACGTCTCCCCCGACGGGCGGTGGCGCTTCCCCGCCTCGCTCGACGCCGACGCGATCGCCGGCGCCACCCCGCTCGCGCCCGCGGACGCCCTGGCCCACCTCGGCCGGCTCGGCCTCGACGTCGTGCTCCCGCAGATGTTCTGCCTGCCCGGCATGACGTCCTACCGCACGATGTTCGACGTCCTGGGCATCCCCGTGGTCGGCAACACCGGCGAGGTCATGGCGGTCGGCGCGCGCAAGGCCGTGGCCAAGGCGATGGTCGCCGCCGCGGGCGTCTAGGTCCCCGTCGGCGAGGTCCTGCGCCGCGGCGAGCGCCCGACGATCACCCCGCCCGCGGTGGTCAAGCCCGAGGACGCCGACAACTCCCTCGGCGTGACGCTGGTGCGCGAGCCCGCGGGATTCGACGCGGCCCTGGACGCGGCGTTCGGGCACGCCGACCGCGTGATCGTCGAGGAGTTCGTCCCGCTCGGGCGCGAGGTGCGCTGCGGGCTGGTCGAGCGTGGAGGTGAGCTCGTGGGCCTGCCGCTCGAGGAGTACCTCCTGGACGCGGAGACCCGCCCGCTGCGGGGGTACGCCGACAAGCTCGCCCGTGACGACGCCGGGCTGCGCCTGGTGGCGAAGGACGACCCGGACGTCGTGGTGGTCGACGCCGACGACCCGCTGACCGCCCGCGTCCAGGACGTCGCGCGCCGCTGCCACGTCGCGCTCGGCTGCCGGGACTACTCGCTGTTCGACCTGCGGATCGACCCGGCGGGCCGCCCGGTGTTCCTCGAGGCGAGCCTGTACTGCTCGTTCTCCCCCGCCAGCGTGCTCGCCGTGATGGCCCGCGCCGGGGGCATCGACCTGCACGAACTGCTCGCAATCGCGATCACCCGGGCTCGGCGGCGCGCCCAAGGTCTCACGGCGCGGTGAGTGGGTACACCGCCCCGGTCGGAGCGCTCCGGGTCCGCGAACGGTCCGGAGTTGCAAAGGGTCGGCAACAGCAGGACGCTGGCCCCTCACAGGCGTTCGCAGCAGCCCGACCCGGAGGAGAACCGGATGGCGGAGTACACCCTCCCCGACCTGCCCTACGACTACGGCGCCCTCGAGCCCCACATCTCGGGCAAGATCATGGAGCTGCACCACGACAAGCACCACAACACCTACGTCACCAACCTGAACGCCGCGCTCGACGCGCTCGCGGAGGCCCGCGAGCAGGACACGATCGGCACGACGGCGCTGCTGTGGGAGAAGAACCTCGCCTTCAACTACGGCGGGCACATCAACCACTCGGTGTTCTGGGTCAACCTCAGCCCGGACGGCGGCGACAAGCCCGACGGCGACCTCGCGTCGGCGATCGACCGCGACTTCGGCTCGTTCGACCTGTTCCAGAAGCACTTCACCGCCGTCGCGACGAGCATCCAGGGCTCGGGCTGGGCGATCCTCGGCGTCGACACCCTCACCGGGAAGCTGCGCATCTTCCAGCTCTACGACCAGCAGGCCAACGTGCCGCTGGGCATCGTCCCGGTGGTCATGCTCGACATGTGGGAGCACGCCTTCTACCTGGACTACCAGAACGTGAAGCCGGACTACGTGAAGGCCTGGTGGAACGTCGTGAACTGGGCCGACGCAGCGCAGCGCTACCAGCACGCGCAGGGGACCACGATCGCCTGATCCCCCCGGTCTCGCGCGGTGATCGTTCCGACAAGCGTCGCCGCGCGGCGCGCGACGACCCCCCGTGCCCCTGGGCCGGGGGGTCGTCGTGTGTGTGCCTGCGGCACGTGAGCACTTCTCGGTGCTCCAGCACCGAGAAGTGCTCACATGCGCGGTAGCGCACCCAGCAGCTCGGCGCGGATCTCGGGACGGCCGGCGGCGACGAGCGCGAACGCCGCCTCGCGCGCGAGCCGCTGGGCGGGGTGGCGGCCGACCAGTGCCCGGCTGCCCACGGCGACGGTCAGCGTCGCCGCGCGG
>CADCTH010000136.1 GCA_902805495.1 uncultured Actinomycetospora sp. | reverse complement strand
GCGCGCCAGCGCCGCGCCGAGGCAGTGGTGCGGGCCGCGCCCGAAGCCCAGGTGCGGGCCCGCCCGGCCCGGGCACAGGCGCTCGGGGTCGGCGAAGCGGGCCGGGTCGTGGTTCGCGGCCTCGATCTGCAGGAGCACCTCGTCGCCCGCGGCGATCGCGACGCCGCCGAGCTCGAGGTCCTCCTGCGCCCAGCGCGGGAACACCTCGACGCCCAGCCGACGCACGAGCTCGTCGACCAGCCCCTCGATCTCCGCCGGCGGGCGTGCGGCGAGCCCGGCCAGCGCGTCCTGCTCGAGCAGGTGGACCACGGCCACCGCGAGCCCGCCCCGCACCGTGATCACGCCCGCGGCGAGCAGCGCGCTGACCAGCGCGACCAGCTCCCCGTCGGCGAGGCGCCCGTCGTCCGCGTCGCGCACGGCGACCAGCGCGGAGAGCAGGTCCTCGCCCGGCTCCGCGCGGGCGGCCGCGATCAGCTCGACGGTGAACGCCGACAGCGCGCCCCACGCGCGCCCGGCCTCGGCCTGCTGAGCGGGGTCGCCGCTCATGGGGTCGGCACGCAGGGCGTCCTCGACCAGGCCCCGGAAGCGCACGTGCTCGGTGAGGTCGACGCCGAGCAGCACGCCCACGGTCCCGACGGCCAGCGGCGTGGAGAGCACGTCGACGAGGTCGACGGCACCGTCGGCCTCGACGAGCGCCGCGACGTGGGACTCCGCGAGCGCGGTGATCCGCGGGGCGAGCTCCGCGATCCGCCGCGGCGTGAAGGCCCGCGCCACGAGGCGGCGCAGGCGCGCGTGTGCGGGGCCGTCCTGGAACAGCGACGCCCGCTCGTCGACCGCGACGCCCGGCGGGACGAGCCCGAGGCGCGGATCGGCCAGGCCGGCCGCCACGAGGTCGTACGACGTGACCCGCCAGGCCTCACGGCCGTCGGCACGGACCACCCGGGTCACCGCGTCCTCCATGGCTCCTCCTCCACATTGCGAGTGCAACGTATCCGGGATGACCATACGAGTGCAATGTGACAGGCTGGCGCCCGTGCCGAAGCTGGTCGACCACCACGAACGCCGGACGCTGCTCGCCGACGCACTGCTGCGCGTGGCCGCGACCCGCGGGCTGATGGACGTGAGCCTGCGCCACGTCGCCGCGCAGGCCGGCGTGACGTCGGGGATGGTGCAGCACTACTTCCGCACCAAGGACGAGATGATGGTCTTCGCGCTCGACGTCGTCGCGGCCCGCGTGCAGGCCCGGCTCGAGGCCGACGAGATCGGCGACGACCCCCGCGCGCGGGTACGGGCGCTGCTCGTGGCGATCCTGCCGCTCGACGCGGAGCGGGAGCTCGAGGGCCGGGTCGCCGTCGCGTTCCACGCCTACGGGGCGGCCCGCCCGGCCGTGGGGGCCCGCCTGCGCGACGACCCGGAGGCGGTGCGCGCCGCGATCGCCGACCGGATCCGGGCCGCCGGCGCGCCCGGGGCCCTCGACCCGGAACGCGCGGCCACCGGGCTGTTGTCGCTGGTCGAGGGGCTGGCGATCCACGTCCTCGGCGGGCACGTCGACCCCGACCACGCCCTCGCCACCCTCGAGGGCCACCTGGACCTGGCGTTCGCGCCGTGGTGAGCGATGAGTCCGCGCCCTCCCGGACGTCCCACCCCCGACGCCCCGCCGACGAAGGGATCCTCGTGACCGTGACGACCGACGCCGCCACCCTCTGGACCGCCACCCACGCCCAGCGCGCGCGGCTCGCCGACGACCTCGCAGACCTCACCGCTGCGCAGTGGGCAACGCCCTCGCTGTGCGGGGACTGGACCGTCGAGGAGGTCGCCGCCCACCTCACCGCCGCCGCGAGCATCGGGCGCTGGCGCTGGATCGCCAGCATGCTCGGCGCCCGCTTCGACCCGGCCGTGCACAACGCCCGCCGGCTCGCCGAGCACCTCGGCGCGACGCCGGCCGAGACCCCCGACCGCTTCCGCGCCGTCGTCACCAGCACCGTCGCGCCCACCGGGCACACGGCCGCGTGGCTCGGCGAGGTCGTCGTGCACGGCGAGGACGTCCGCCGCCCGCTCGGGATCGCTTCCACCCCGCCGGCCGCGACCACCACGGCCGTCGCCGAGTTCTTCGCGAGCCGCGACTTCACCGTCGCAGGGAAGACGCTGTCGCGGGGCCTGCGTCTCGAGGCCACCGACGGCCCGTTCGCGACCGGCGGCGGGCCGCTCGTCACCGGACCGACGCTGGCCCTCGTCATGGCCCTGGCCGGGCGGGAGTCCCACCTCGACGACGTCGACGGACCGGGCGTCGCGACGCTGGGCGAGCGGATCAGTACGCCGCCTCCAGCAGGGCGGTGAGGCTCTCCCGCGTAACGGGCGCCGGGTTCGCGTAGGGCGCGACCAGCACCTGCTCGACGACGACCTGCCGGCGCTGCGCCGCCTCGGCGCCGAGTCGCTGCGGCGCACGGACGAGGTTGGGCTCGCGCCGACCCGCACCGCCGGTGTTCACCACCGGCGACTCGCTGCCCCTCGTGGTCGCCCTCGCCCTGCCGGAGCGCGCCGCCGGGGACGAGGTCCCGCGCGACGTCGCCGCGGCGCTGCTGGAGACGACGGCGGCCATGTCGGCCGAGCTGGGCGCGGCCTGACCGCGCTCCCGGAAACCGGGAGGCTCAGCGACGCCGGTCCGGCTAGCGTCCGAGCGTCCATCGGCACCGAGCCGGGGAAGGGAGACGCACGTGGAGAAGATCGGTCAGCGCTTGGTCAACTGGGCCTCGATCCTGGACCCCGGCACGCGCGAGCAGGCCGAGCGGGCCGCGACCATGCCGTTCATCCACCCGCACATCGCGCTGATGCCCGACGCCCACCTGGGCCGGGGCGCCACGGTGGGCTCGGTGATCACGACGCTGCGGGCGATCATGCCGGCCGCCTTTGGCGTGGACGTTGGCTTCGGCCTGGCCCCGGTCCGGACGCAGTTCCACGTTGACGAACCCCGGGCCAAGGGGTCGCTCGCGCCGCTGCGGGAGGCCATCGAGCGGGCGATCCCGCTCGGGGCGGGACACCACAACCGCAAGGTCGTGGCCACCGCGCAGCCGCGCGTCGAGGAGCTGGCGAAGCTCGCCGAGGAGGCCGGGTTCGACCCGACGCGGGACAAGAAGGGGTGGGAGGCGCAGCTCGGCACGCTGGGCAGCGGCAACCACTTCATCGAGGTCACCGTCGACGAGGCCGACCGGGTGTGGCTGTTCCTGCACTCCGGATCGCGGGGCGTGGGCAACAAGATCGCCCAGCGGCACACCGCGGTCGCCCGCGAGGCGTGCGCCGGGGTGGACCTGCCCGACCCGGACCTCGCCTACCTCACCGAGGACACCGAGGAGTTCTGGACCTACATCCGCGAGCTGCGGTGGGCCCAGCACTACGCGCTGCTCAACCGCGAGGAGATGATGGACCGGCTGGTCCGCCAGACCGCGGAGTTCGTCGGCACGGACGTCGTGGAGCAGGAGCGCATCTCCTGCCACCACAACTACACCGAGTCCGAGGAGCACTTCGGCGAGCAGGTCTGGGTCTCGCGCAAGGGCGCCATCGACGCCGCGACGGGCCGGGCCGGCCTCATCCCGGGGTCGATGGGCACGGCGTCGTACGTGGTGGCGGGCAAGGGCGAGCCCACCTCGCTGCACAGCTCGCCCCACGGGGCGGGCCGGGCGTACTCGCGGACGAAGGCCCGCAAGACCTTCACCCACGAGCAGCTGCGGGAGGCCATGGTCGGCATCGAGTTCCGGGACACCGACGCGTTCCTGGACGAGATCCCGGCGGCTTACAAGGACGTCGACGTGGTCATGGCCGACGCGGCCGACCTCGTCGAGGTCCGCCACACCCTGCGGCAGATCTTGAACGTCAAGGGCACGTAGCGTGGCCCGGTGATCAGTCGCCAGGTCGTCGTCGCCACGCCGCGCGGGCTCGGGGAGGAGGCCGCCGGGCGATTCGCCACCGCGGCGCGGGGCCAGCCGGCCCGGGTCCGCGTCGGGGTGGCCGACGGCCGGTCGGCCGACGCCCGCAGCACGCTGGCGGTGGTCGACCTGGGCGTCGACGGGGGTCAGGAGGTCACGCTGACCGCCGACGACGCCCAGCCCGGCGCCGAGGCCAGCATCGAGGCCCTCTCCGCGCTCCTGGCGAGGGACCTCGAGGCCGACGACGAGATCGAGCAGAAGCGGTAGCGCCTTCGCCTCCTCGTCGGAGTCGGCGAGGGCCGCTAGCTCCTCGCGGCTCCCGGTGGTCAGCGCCGGACCGACAGGCCCACGCGCTGGAACTCCTTGAGGTCGGAGTAGCCGGTCTTGGCCATGGCGCGGCGCAGCGCACCAAAGAGGTTCGCGGTGCCGGCCCCCGAGCGCGCCGGCCCGGTGAGTACCGCACCGAGGTCGGGCGCGGCGGCGGGCACGCGGGTGATGCCGCTGCGGGGCAGGGAGGGGTGCGCCGCCGACGCGGTCCAGTACCAGCCGCCGCCCGGGGCCTCCTCCGCGGCCGCGAGCTGCTCGCCCAGCATCACCGCGTCGGCGCCGCAGGCAATGGCCTTGGCGATGTCGCCCGAGGTGTCCATGCCGCCGTCGGCGACGACGTGCACGTAGCGCCCGCCGGTCTCGTCGAGGTAGTCGCGGCGCGCGGCGGCCGCGTCGACCAGCGCGGTGGCCATGGGGACGCCGATACCGAGCACCGCGTCGGTGGAGGTGGCGGCGGCCTGCCCGTAGCCGACGATGACGCCCGCGGCGCCGGTGCGCATGAGGTGCATGGCCGTGCGGTAGTCGCCGACACCGCCCGCGACGACGGGGATGTCGAGCGAGTCGATGAACTCCTCGAGGTCCAGCGGGCCCTCGGCCGCCGCGGTGCCTCCTGAGACGTGCTCCGCCGAGATGATCGTGCCCTGCACCACCAGCACCTCGAGGCCCGCCGCGAGCAGGGTGGGGGCCAGCTCGCGCGCGTGCTGCGGGCTGACGCGCGCGGCGACGGTGGCGGCCGCCGCGCGCACGCGCTCGAGCGCCTCGGTGAGCAGCGCCGCCTGCACGGGCGCGGCGTGCAGCCGCTGCAGCTCGGCGACGGCG
>CADCTH010000135.1 GCA_902805495.1 uncultured Actinomycetospora sp. | reverse complement strand
GGGGCTCCGGGCGTCCTGCTCGGCCCGCGCCCGGCCGCCGAGCAGCGGCAGCAGGGCCAGCGCCGCGCGCCCGCCGCCGATCCGCGAGGGCAGGGGGCGCAGGTCGGGCATCGCCGGGCTGACGAGCGTCAGCGTGCGGACGAGGTCGGGGCGCCGGGCCGCGACCAGCAGCGACACCGCGCCGCCGAGGGAGTTGCCGAGCAGGTGCACGGGCCCCGAGCCCTGCCGGCGCAGGTCGTCGAGGTAGGCGGTGACGACGGCGGCGTGCGCGGCGGGCCGGTAGTCGCCCGTCGCGGGGGGCGGGGTGCGCCCGAACCCGGGAAGGTCCACCGCGAGCCCGCGGCAGCGCCCCGAGAGCGCGCCGGCGAGCTCGGTCCAGTTGTTCGACGACCCGCCGAGCCCGTGGACGTACACCGCGGTCTCGCCGGCCGGGCCGGGCGTCTCGCGGACGTGCAGCGTCACGCCGGCCGGGGAGCCGACGGGGACGTCGCGTCCCGGCCACCAGGGCGTCGGCGCCGCGACCGTGCCGAGCGGTCCGAGCGCCGACGCCGGCGCCAGCGGCGGGGCCGTCGCCGGGGCGGGTGCGCGGACGATCACCGCCCCATCATGCGGTGTCGACCCGATGACCTCCAGGTGACCCCCTGCTGAACGGACGGGATCCGACCGACCGCCCGTTCGGGTCTCCGCGTGGCGTCGGGCGCGCGGTCGTCACCCGATGGGTAATGTCGGCCACCCCAGGGGTCGTCGACACCGGAGCTGCCCCTTCGAGGTCGGATCGGGGGTGGACGGATGAGCCCCGAGAGCCCCGGCATCGCGGCGGGCCGGCCACGCATGACGCGCTCCGCGCGCCGCGTGCAGTTGTTCGAGGCGGCCCGCGAGGTGTTCGCCGCCCGCGGCTACCACGCCGCCGCGATGGACGAGATCGCCGAGCGCGCCGGGGTGAGCAAGCCGGTGCTCTACCAGCACTTCCCCGGCAAGCTCGACCTGTACCGGGCGCTGGTGCAGGGCGCGGCGGACGACATGGTGCGCACGGTGCGGGCGGCGATCCGTTCGACCACCGACAACAAGGCGCGCGTGCAGGCCACGATCCAGGCCTACTTCGACGTCGTCTCGGCCCGCGATGGGGCGATGCGGCTGGTGTTCGAGACCGACACCCGCGCGACGCCCGAGGTCGCGGCGCTGGTCGACCGGGCCACGTCGGACTGCATCGACGCCGTCACCGAGGCCGTCACCACCGACGCCGGGCTCGAGCCCGAGCGGGCGCGCCTGCTCGCGGTCGGGCTCGTGGGCCTCTCGACCACCGCGGCGCGCTACTGGCTGGACGCGGGCCTGCAGCCGCCGCGCGAGGTCGCGATCACGCTGATGTCCCAGCTCGCCTGGCGCGGCATCGGCGGTTTCCCGCGCCAGGAGGGCTGAAGCCGCGGCGAGCCGGTGATCGCCGGCCCGCCGCGTCGTGCCTGTCGTGGTCCGGCTCAGCCCACCCCGAAGCCCACGCGGCGGCCCTCCGAGGGCGCGATCTCCACGTAGGCGATGCGGGCCGCGGGGATGACGTACCGGCGACCCTTGTCGTCGGAGAGCACGAGCGTCCCGCCGTCCGCGCCCAGCGCCGCGTCGACGAGCGACTGCACCTCGTCCGGCGTCTTGTCGCTCGCGACCACCAGCTCGCGCGGGCTCTCCGCCACGCCGATCTTGACCTCCACGCGTTCCTCCGCTCGACCCTGTCCCTCGTGCAGTGCCCGCGCGAGGCTAGTCGACGTCGCGGTGGGCGGGTCGGCGCTAGAGCCCGAGCGCGTGCAGGCGCCGCGAGTGCCGCGACTTCAGCGCCTTGAACACCGCGCCGCGTGAGGTGCCGCCCAGCAGCGCCGCCGACGTCGCCGGGTGCTCGTCGAGGGCCTCCGCGGCCGCGGCGAGCGTCTCCCCCAGGAGCCGGCGTCCCCACAGCGCCAGCGTGGCGCGGGCGCGCTCGTCGGCGAGGAGCTCGGCGACCGCCTGCTCGGCGAAGGCGTCGAACCCGCTCTCGCCCGCGGCCTCGCGCCCCACGTCGGGCCCGCGCAGCAGCTCGGCGGCCTCGCCGTCCTCGCTGTCGCCGCGCACCGCACCCGTGGCGGCGACGAGGTCGACGGCGAGCGTGCCGCCGACGAACGCGCCGACCAGCGCCTCGCCCCAGTCGCGGGACGCGGTGCGCGCCGCGAAGGCGTCGAGCACGGCGGCGAAGGGCGCCATCGCGGTGACGAGGTCCACACCCCGCGCCGCGAGGTGCGCGCGCACGCGCTCGACGTGCGCCATCTCGACGGCGGCGAGGGCGGCCATCTCGGCCCGCCCGGTGAGGTCCGGCGCCAGCGCCGCGTCGGCCGCGAGCCGCGTGAACGCGGTCAGCGCGCCGTACGCGACGGCGCCGAGCAGGTCGACGGACGCGGCCGGGGCAGCGGCCCCGGGATCGGGCTCGGTCACGGCCGATCACCCTAGGGGCAGACCTCAGGGACCGGCGGTGACGCGAGCCCGGAGTGCCAACCGTTACCATGGTGTCGTCCCGCGGGGGCTTGCACCGTCGCCGACCACCCGGTCGCCGTCTCGCTCCGCGGTACGCACCCGAGCGTGCGGGCGCCTCAGTCGGCTCTCCCGCGTCCGGTGACGTGGTTCGGCTCCGACGACGGAGCCCACGGATGCACCGTCGCCGACCCCGACGCGGTCGAGCCAGCCGGCCCGCCTCGTGCGCACGAGCCGCGAGAGAGGCAGACCCCTGACCACCGTCACCACCGACACCGCCACGTCCGGTCCCCGCGGGGACACCGACGACGAGCCGGTCGTCGAACCGCTGAAGGCCGACGCGCCCGTCGCCGAGGACTCCCCCACCTTCGCCGAGCTCGGCGTCGACCCCGCCATCGTCGCCGCGCTGTCGCGCGCCGGCATCGAGCGGACCTTCGCCATCCAGGAGCTGACGCTGCCGCTGGCGCTCGCCGGCGACGACCTCATCGGCCAGGCGCGCACCGGCACCGGCAAGACCCTCGGCTTCGGCGTCCCGCTGCTGCAGCGCTTCGGTCGCCCCACCGAGGACGGCACCCCGCGCGTCCTCGTCGTCGTCCCCACCCGCGAGCTGTGCGTGCAGGTCGCGAAGGACATCGAGGCCGCCGGCGCCGACCTCGGCACCCGCGTCCTGTCGATCTACGGCGGGCGCCCCTACGAGAGCCAGATCGCCTCGCTGCAGCGCGGCGTCGACCTGGTCGTCGGCACCCCGGGCCGCCTGCTCGACCTGGCCCAGCAGGGCCACCTCGTGCTGGCCAAGATCGGCGGGCTCGTCCTCGACGAGGCCGACGAGATGCTCGACCTCGGCTTCCTGCCCGACGTCGAGCGCATCCTGGGCATGCTGCCCGCGCAGCGCCAGACGATGCTGTTCTCGGCCACCATGCCGGGGCCGATCATCACGCTGTCGCGCACGTTCCTGACGCAGCCGACGCACATCCGCGCCGAGCAGGTCGATTCCTCGGCCATCGGCGAGAAGACCGCGCAGTTCGTCTACCGCGCCCACGCGCTGGACAAGGTCGAGATGCTGGCCCGCACCCTGCAGGCCACCGACCGCGGGCCGACGATGGTGTTCACCCGCACCAAGCGCACCGCGAGCAAGGTGTCCGAGGAGCTCGCCGAGCGCGGGTTCGCCGTCGGCGCCGTGCACGGCGACCTGGGGCAGGGCGCCCGCGAGCACGCGCTCAAGGCGTTCCGCGACGGGCGCATCGACGTGCTGGTCTGCACCGACGTGGCCGCCCGCGGCATCGACGTCACCGGCGTCACGCACGTCATCAACTACCAGTGCCCGGACGACGCCAAGACCTACATCCACCGCATCGGCCGCACCGGCCGCGCCGGCCTCACGGGCATCGCGGTGACCCTGGTCGACTGGGACGACCTCCCCAAGTGGAAGCTCATCTCGGACGACCTGGCGCTCGGGGCGCCCGAGCCGCCGGAGACGTACTCGAACTCCCCGCACCTCTACGCGGACATGAACATCCCGGAGGGGGCGAGCGGGCGCGTTGCGCGTCGTCGCCGTCCCGCCGAGGAGGAGGCCGAGGACGGTCCGGTGCGCGAGACGCGCGAGAGCACCCGCGGTCGCTCGCGCAGCCGCACCCGTGGGGGCACCGGCACCGGGTCGGGCTCCGGCCCGGGCGAGGACGCCGCCACCGACGAGGGTTCCGGCGACGACACCGGTCCCGGCCGGGGCCGGCGTCGCCGTTCGCGCACCCGTCGCCGCGGCGGCGAGGTCGTGGCCGGTGAGGGCACCGACGCCCCGGACACGGCTGCCGAGGCCACCGATGCCACCGGGGACACCGGCGACGCGGCGGACGCCCCCGACACCCCCGGGGACGACACCGACGGCACGGCCGGCCGGCGCCGCCGTCGCCGCCGGGGTGGCCGCGGCAACGGGTCGCGCTCGAACGGGTCCGAGGCCGGGTCGGACACAGGATCGGACGCCGGGTCGGACGAGACCGCTCCCGCGGCGGTGTCGGCCCCCGCGCCCGAGTAGTCCCCACCGCCGGTGAGCTCACAGACGTCCTCGCCCGACGCCCCACCGGACGCCCCGCGGACGGCGGGCCCGCGCCGGGCCCGCCTGCCAGCCCCGGAGCGCCGCCGTCGCGGCG
>CADCTH010000134.1 GCA_902805495.1 uncultured Actinomycetospora sp. | reverse complement strand
GAGCACTCCACCGGGCCGCTCGCCCGCTCGGCGGGCCGGACGTGGGGCCCGTGCGCCCGGCGGCACGCCCGGACGAGCGACACCCGGCCGGTCGCACCACCCGCCGCGGGAGCGCACCGGTCCGGCGCGGCCAGGCGTGGCGCACCCGCCGGGGCCCTCGCGGCCCGGTCTACTGGGGCGGTGCCGGCTACACGGTCGGCCCGGGAGGAGAACGACGTGACCTACGACGCGGTCAGTGCCTACACGGTGCTGTTCGGCGACGGCGAGGCCCCGGCGCGCGTGACCGTGCACGGCTCGGCCGACGAGGCCTGGGGTGCGCTGGACCAGCTGGTCCGGGGCCGGTCCCGCCGCTGGCGCTCCCGGCCGGGCACGATCGACGAGGACCGGGTCACCGAGCTCGCCGAGCGCTGGCGCCGCGCCGACCCCGGACGCCGCTACTGGCAGGTCTCGCCCCACCGCCTGCGCGTCACCGTGCCGGCCATCGCCGACCAGCGGACGCTGCGGCCCGCCTAGATCCTCAGGCCAGGGCGCGGTCGGTCGGCGCGATCGGGCGCGGGAGGACGTCGCGGCCGGTGAGCAACTCGTCGACCCCCCGAGCCGCGGAGCGGCCCTCGGCGATCGCCCACACGATCAGCGACTGGCCGCGGCCGGCGTCGCCGGCGACGAAGACCCCGGGCACCGTCGACTCGTAGTTGGCGCCGCGCCGCACGTTGCCCCGCTCGTCGTACTCGACGCCGAGGCTGTCGAGCAGACCCTCCTTCTGCGGGCCGAGGAAGCCCATCGCGAGGAAGACCAGGTCGGCGGGCAGCTCGCGCGAGCTGCCCTCGACCGGCTGGAACCGCCCGTCGACGCGCTCGACGTCCACCAGCCGCAGCGCCCGCAGGTTGCCGTGCTCGTCGCCCAGGAACTCCTCGGTGTTGACCGAGAACAGGCGCTCGCCGCCCTCCTCGTGCGCCGAGGACACCCGGAAGACCATCGGGTAGGTCGGCCACGGGTTGGTGGCCGGCCGCTCCGACGGCGGCACGGGCATGATCTCGAGCTGCGTCACCGACGCCGCGCCCTGCCGGTGGGCGGTGCCCACGCAGTCGGCGCCGGTGTCGCCGCCGCCGATGACGACGACGTGCTTGCCCTCGGCGTCGATGAACGAGCGCTCGTAGTCGCCCTGCTGGACCTTGTTCGACGGCGGTAGGTACTCCATCGCCTGGTGGATGCCCTGGAGGTCGCGGCCGGTGATGGGCAGGTCGCGCCAGGACGTGGCGCCCACCGACAGCACGATCGCGTCGTGGTCGGCGCGCACCTTCTCGACGGTGTGGTCGGTCTCGGCCGGTCCCCCGACCTCGACGCCCGCGAGGAACCGCGTGCCCTCGGCCACCATCTGCTCGAGGCGGCGGTCGAGGCGGCGCTTCTCCATCTTGAACTCGGGGATGCCGTAGCGCAGGAGCCCGCCGATGCGGTCGGCGCGCTCGTAGACCGTCACGTCGTGCCCCGCGCGCGTGAGCTGCTGGGCGGCGGCGAGACCGGCCGGACCGGAGCCGACCACGGCCACCGACTTCCCGGTCTTGTTCTCCGGCGGCTGCGGCTTGACGAAGCCCTCGTCCCAGGCCCGGTCGATGATCTCGATCTCGACCTGCTTGATCGTCACCGGGTCGGAGTTGATGCCCAGCACGCACGCCGACTCGCACGGCGCCGGGCACAGGGTGCCCGTGAACTCCGGGAAGTTGTTGGTGGCGTGCAGCCGCTCGATGGCCTCGGCCCAGTCGTCGCGCCAGACCAGGTCGTTCCACTCGGGGATCATGTTCCCGAGCGGGCAGCCCTGGTGGCAGAACGGGATGCCGCAGTCCATGCAGCGCCCGGCCTGCTTGCGCAGCGTGGTCGGGTTGAGCTCCTCGTAGACCTCGTGCCAGTCGCGGATGCGGATGTCGACGGGCCGGCGCCGCGGGAGCTCGCGGCCGGTGGTGAGGAATCCCCGGGGGTCAGCCACGAGCAGCCTCCATGATCGCTTCGTTGACGTCGCGGCCGTCGCGCTCGGCGTCGGCGGTGGCCTCGAGGACCCGCTTGAAGTCGGTGGGCATCACCTTGGTGAACCGCGCCGCCGCGGCGTCCCAGTCGGTGAGCAGGTCGTGCGCCACCGCGGAGTCGGTGGCCGCGTAGTGCTTCTCCACCAGCGAGCGCAGGTCCTCGAGGTCGTCGGCGTCGAGCACCCCGAGCTCGACCATCGCGTGGTTCACCCGGCCCTCGGTCAGGTCGAGCACGTAGGCGATGCCGCCCGACATGCCCGCCGCGAAGTTGCGCCCGATCGGGCCGAGGATCACCGCACGCCCGCCGGTCATGTACTCGCAGCCGTGGTCGCCGACGCCCTCGACCACCGCGACCGCGCCGGAGTTGCGCACGCAGAACCGCTCGCCGACCTTGCCGCGGAGGTAGGCCTCGCCGGCGGTGGCGCCGTAGAGGATGACGTTGCCGGCGACGA
Organism: uncultured Actinomycetospora sp.; assembly: GCA_902805495.1. Classification (GTDB taxonomy): domain Bacteria; phylum Actinomycetota; class Actinomycetes; order Mycobacteriales; family Pseudonocardiaceae; genus Actinomycetospora. The sequence goes on along the minus strand of CADCTH010000134.1, from coordinate 5,515 downwards.
TGTTCTGCTCGGCGACGAACGGCGCCTGCGGGTGCGGGCGCACCGAGAGCCGCCCGCCCGAGAGGCCCTTGCCGAAGTAGTCGTTGGTGTCGCCGATGAGCCGCATGGTCACGCCGCGCGGCAGGAAGGCGCCGAACGACTGCCCGCCCGAGCCGGTGAACGTGATGTCGATGGTGTCGTCGGGCAGGCCCTTGCCGCCCCAGCGCCGGGTCACCTCGGAGCCGAGCATCGTGCCGACGGTGCGGTTGACGTTGCGCACCGGCAGCTCCAGGCGCACCGGCGTGCCGTCGGCGATCGCGCCCTCGGCGAGCTGGATCAGCGTGTGGTCCAGCGCCTTCTCCAGGCCGTGGTCCTGCGGGACGGCCTGGTGCAGCACGGTGGCGTCGGGGATGTCGGCCGGGCGGTGCAGGATCGGCGAGAGGTCGAGCCCCTCGGCCTTCCAGTGCGACTCGGCGGCCCGGGTGTCGAGCACCTCGGTGCGCCCGATGGCCTCCTCGATGCTGCGGAAGCCCAGCGCCGCCAGGTGCTCGCGCACCTCCTGGGCGACGAACTCCATGAACGCCACGACGTACTCGGCCTTGCAGTCGAACTTCTGGCGCAGTACCGGGTTCTGCGTCGCGACGCCCACCGGACAGGTGTCGAGGTGGCAGACGCGCATCATGATGCAGCCGCTGACCACCAGCGGCGCCGTCGCGAAGCCGAACTCCTCGGCGCCCAGCAGGGCGGCGATGACGACGTCGCGGCCGGTCTTGAGCTGCCCGTCGGTCTGCACGACGATCCGGTCGCGCAGGCCGTTGGCCAGCAGCGTCTGCTGGGTCTCGGCCAGCCCGAGCTCCCAGGGGCCGCCCGCGTGCTTGATCGAGCTCAGCGGCGACGCGCCCGTGCCGCCGTCGTGCCCGGAGATCAGGACGACGTCGGCGTGCGCCTTGGACACCCCCGCCGCGACCGTGCCGACGCCGACCTGCGAGACGAGCTTGACGTGGATGCGCGCCCGCGGGTTGGCGTTCTTGAGGTCGTGGATGAGCTGGGCGATGTCCTCGATCGAGTAGATGTCGTGGTGCGGCGGCGGCGAGATGAGGCCGACCCCGGGCGTCGAGTACCGGGTCTTCGCGATCCACGGGTAGACCTTGTGCCCGGGCAGCTGCCCGCCCTCGCCGGGCTTGGCGCCCTGCGCGATCTTGATCTGGATGTCGTCGGCGTTGACGAGGTACTCGCTGGTGACGCCGAAGCGGCCCGACGCGACCTGCTTGACCGCCGAACGCCGCGAGTCGCCGTTGGCGTCGCGGGTGAAGCGGTCCGGGTCCTCGCCGCCCTCACCGGTGTTGGAGCGCCCGCCGAGGCGGTTCATGGCGATGGCCAGCACCTCGTGCATCTCCTGCGAGATCGACCCGTAGGAGATGGCCCCGGTGTTGAACCGCTTGACGATCTCGGCGACCGGCTCGACCTCGTGGACGGGGATCGGGGTCCGGCCGACCGACTCCGCGCTCCGGAAGTCGAACAGCCCGCGCAGGGTCATCAGCCGCGAGCTCTGCTCGTCGACCGCGCGGGTGTACTCCTTGAACGTGTCGTAGTTCTGGGTGCGCGTGGAGTGCTGCAGCTTGAACACCGTGTGCGGGTTGAACACGTGCAGCTCGCCCTCGCGGCGCCACTGGTACTCGCCGCCGACCGCGAGCTCGCGGTGGTCGGGGCGCACGCCGTCGGCGGGCCAGGACTGGCGGTGGCGGATCGCCACCTCCTCGGCGAGGACGTCGTAGCCGACGCCGCCCAGGCGCGACGTGGTGCCGGCGAAGCAGTCCTCGACCACGTCGGGGCCGAGCCCGATCGCCTCGAAGATCTGGGCGCCGGTGTAGGACGCGACCGTCGAGACGCCCATCTTGCTCATCACCTTGCGCACGCCCTTGGCCAGCGCCTCGACGACGTTGCGGGTCGCGGTGCCGGCGGTGACGCCGGTGATGACACCGCGGTCGATGAGGTCGTCGACCGAGTCGAGCGCGAGGTACGGGTTGACCGCGCTGGCGCCGTAGCCCAGCAGCAGCGCGACGTGGTGGGTCTCGCGCACGTCGCCGGACGCGACGACGAGGCCGACGCGGGTGCGGGTCTTCTCGCGGACCAGGTGGTGGTGCACGGCGCCGGTGAGCAGGAGCGACGGGATCGGCGCGTGGGCCGCGTCCGAGTGGCGGTCCGACAGGATGATCACGCGGGCGCCGTTGTCGACGGCCGCGGAGACCTCCTCGCGGATCTCGGTCAGCCGCGCGCGCAGCGCCTCGCCGCCGCCCGTGACGTCGTAGAGCCCGGACACCAGGTAGGGCGCGAAGCCGGGCATGTCGCCGTCGTCGTTGATCCCGGCGATCTGGGCGAGCTCGTCGTCGTCGAGCACCGGCAGCGGCAGCACGACACGCCGGCTCGACGCGGGCGAGGCGTCGAGCAGGTTGGTCTCCGACCCGAGCTGGACCTGCAGCGAGGTGACGAGCTCCTCGCGGTAGGCGTCCAGCGGCGGGTTGGTGACCTGGGCGAAGAGCTGGATGAAGTAGTCGAACAGCAGCCGGCTGCGCGACGAGAACGGCGCCAGCGGCGCGTCGTTGCCCATCGAGCCGGTGGCCTCGGCGCCGCCCTGGGCCATCGGCCGCAGCAGCAGCGAGACCTCCTCGCTCGTGTAGCCGAAGGTCTGCTGACGGCGCACGAGCACCTGGCGGTCGAACTTGTCGCGGTGGCGCGAGGGCAGGTCGGCGAGCTCGACCATCCCGGCGTGCAGCCACTCGTCGTAGGGGTGCTCGGCGGCGAGCTCACCCTTGATCTCGTCGTCGTCGACGATGCGCCGGCCGACGGTGTCGACGAGGAACATGCGGCCGGGCTCGAGGCGGCCCTTGCGCACGATCGTCGTGGGGTCGATCTCGAGCACGCCCACCTCGGAGCCGAGCACGACCAGGCCGTCCTCGGTGACCCAGTAGCGGGCGGGCCGCAGGCCGTTGCGGTCGAGCACCGCGCCGATCACCGAGCCGTCGGTGAACGCCGCGAGCGCCGGGCCGTCCCAGGCCTCCATCAGCGTGGAGTGGTAGCGGTAGAACGCGCGGCGGGCGGAGTCCATCTCGGCGTGGTTCTCCCACGCCTCCGGGATCATCATCAGCACCGCGTGCGGCAGCGAGCGCCCGCCCAGGTGCAGCAGCTCGAGCACCTCGTCGAACGTGGCCGAGTCGCTGGCGTCGGGGGTGACGATCGGGAACAGCCGGTCGATCTCGGCCGCACCGAACGCGCCGGTGGCCAGCATCGACTCGCGCGCGGCCATCCAGTTGCGGTTGCCCCGCAGCGTGTTGATCTCGCCGTTGTGCGCGAGGTAGCGGTACGGGTGCGCCAGGCTCCACGCCGGGAAGGTGTTGGTGGAGAAGCGGCTGTGCACCAGCGCGAGCGAGCTGGTGGTGCGCTCGTCGGCGAGGTCGGGGAAGAACGGCTCGAGCTGCTCCTCGGCGAGCATGCCCTTGTAGACGACGGTGCGCCCGGACAGGCTCGGGAAGTAGGTCTCGACGCCGGCCGCACGCGCCTCGTGCTCGACGCGCTTGCGCAGCGCGAAGGCCAGGCGCTCGAGGGTCAGGACGACGCCGGCGTCGTCGTCGCCCGCGTTCGGGGTGTCGACGACCTCGTCCACGTGCGGCGGCAGGCCCACGAACAGCTGCCGGAAGCGCGGCATGACGGCGCGGGCGGTGGGGCCGATGCCGGCGCCGTCGGGGTCGACGGGCAGGTCGCGCCAGGCGAGGACCTCCAGGCCCTCCTCGGCGGCGATGCGCGCGACGATCTCCTCGGCGTCCGCCGGGTCGGCGTGCGCGGGCAGGAAGGCGTTGCCGACGGCGTAGCGGCCGGCGGGGAGCAGCTCGACGCCGGCCTCGGCCAGCAGCGGGCGGTAGAGGCCGTCGGGGACCTGGATGAGGATCCCGGCGCCGTCACCGGTTTCGGGCTCGGCGCCCCGGGCACCCCGGTGCTCGAGGTTGATGAGCGCCGTGAGTCCGCGGCTGACCGTCCGGTGATCGCGGCGCCCCGCGATGTCGGCGACGAAGGCGACGCCACAGGCGTCGTGCTCGTACGCGGGGTCGTACAGACCCTCGCTTCCGCGGTTCTCCACGTGCGCCCTCCGATCGTGCGTCCGTGCAGGTGGTGGTCGCCGGGGTACCGGCGTGGTGGTCGTGGTGAGCGCCGTGGTCACGGAGCACGTCGGTGAGACGGCCCGGCGCACCGGTCGGGGTGGACGACCGGAGGGGCAATGCGACGTTAACCTCCGCGCCCCGGCGCGCGCACCGGGTGGACGCGTCCGAAAGAGTGCTGATCGCCACGTGGTGGCGACGCCCCGTCCGAACCTCCGGGAGGCGCCGAACGGCTCAGCGTCTGGAGGGGCCGCCCGTGTCGCCGCAGCGTTCGTCGTAGGGATCGCGGCCGGGCAGCCCAGCCGCGGCGACCTCGCTCGGCGAGCGCGGCGAGCGGCGCGCGCCCGCGATCGATCCCGAGCAACGGGTCGATCTCCGCTGCGCTCCGTCTCGCGACACGCGGACAGTCTGCCCGGCGACACACCGTGAGACCAGAGCCCGTGTGGACGTCGGTTACCGGGGCGTAGGTGGGACGGGCGTGCGTCCGGCCCGTCCCGGGGCGGCGACGGTGGCGCCACGAACCGGTGAGGTGTCCCCGGCGCGGCACGGGGTAACCGGGACACATCGAACGCCTGTTCGACACCTCGACCACCCCGACGACCGAGGAGCCCACGATGACCGACCCCCAGGGCACGCCCGACCCCCACGCCGTGAAGACCCCCGGCGACGGCTCCCCCGCCGCCTCCGCCGCCGAGAAGGACAACAGCAACTGGGTCACCGGCGACGAGCCGATGACCGGCCCCCAGGCCAGCTACCTCGAGACCCTCGCCCACCAGGCGGGCGAGGAGCCGCCCACCGGCCTGAGCAAGGCCCAGGCCTCCGACGAGATCGAGCGCCTGCAGGGCTCGGTGACCCCGTCGGGCGGTGACGGGGGGAACGGGTCCCCGGACCTGTCCCGCCAGGAGCGCCCGACCACCGAGTGGGTCACCGGCGACGAGCCGATGACCGGGCCCCAGGCCAGCTACCTCGAGACCCTCGCCCAGCAGGCCGGCGAGGAGCCGCCCACCGGGCTGAACAAGTCGCAGGCCTCGCGGGCGATCGACGAGCTGAGGGAGAAGGCCGCCAAGTGAGGCTGGTCTGGCCGGAGCCCGCGGACGGCGAGCTCGACCGCGACGCCCTCGCCGACCTCTACGCCCACGACGAGGGCTGCGTGCGCGTCAACTTCGTCGCCAGCGCGGACGGGGCGGTCGCGGTCGAGGGCGTCTCGGGGGGTCTCGAGGCGCCCGGGGACAAGCAGGTCTTCGGGCTCCTGCGCGAGCTCGCCGACGTGGTGCTGGTCGGCGCGGGCACCGCGCGCGCGGAGGGCTACCGGGGCGCGCGCACCTCGCCAGAGCGCGAGGCCCGCCGGCGCGCCCGCGGCCGTGCCGCCGTGCCCCCGATCGCCG
>CADCTH010000133.1 GCA_902805495.1 uncultured Actinomycetospora sp. | reverse complement strand
GCGGCCGCCTCGCGCGCGGTGCCGCTGCTCAACCGCGCCGGGGTCGGCGCCGACCGGCTGGCCGCCGTCGCCGACGGCTCGCCGGGCAAGCAGGGGCGGCGCGTGCCCGGGGTCGGCATCCCGATCGTCGCGCCGGACGCGGTGGTCGAGCGCCGGCCCGACGAGGTCGTGCTGTTCGTCACCGACATGCTCGCCGAGATGCGCCGCCGGATGCCCGAGGTCGAGGCGGGCGGGAGCAACTGGGTGATCGTCGACCCGACGGTGCGGGTGGTCACGCCGGCGGGCTGAGCGGGACCGGCCGGGCTCAGACGGCCCGGCGCCCGCGGATGCGGGCCAGGACCCGGCCGATCCGCACCGTCGCCTTCTGCTTGAGCGGCCAGACCCGGCGCAGCGCCCCAGGGGCGACGCTGACGCCGGCCAGGATCGTGAGGGCCCGCGGCGTGGCGTGCGCCTGGAGGGCGGCCCGCGCGGCCTTCCGCGCGGTCCGGTCGTCGCCGGCGAGGAACGACAGCCGGGCCCGGCGGATCGCCGAACGGTAGCGCAGGCGCCGCACCGCGACGTCGAGCGCGGCGAGGTCCTCGGGACGCCCGGACGCCGTCGCGGCACGGGTGAACGCCCGCTCGGCCTCGGCCTCGAACTCGTCGACCCCGTCGGCGGCGTGGGACATGGAGTCCGCGCGCAGACGCCAGCACCCGAGGACGTCGGGCACGGCCCGCACCGACCAGCCCCCGACGACGAGGCGCAGCCACAGGTCGAGGTCCTCGACCCGGGGCGTGTCCGAGTGGTGTCCGCCCAGGGCCTGCCAGGCGTCGCGGCGGAAGGCCGAGCCGTAGTAGAGGAACTGCTGGTTCATGAGGTCGGCGAGCGTCAGGTCGCCGCGGGGCACGCTCCGGCGCAGCACCCCCGACAGCTCGACGAACGTCAGCGCGCGCACCTGGCGGTCGGTCTCGTCGAACACCTGCGCGTCAGGACTCAGCGCGTGCACGGCCGGGTTCGCGTCCGCGGCGGCCGCCATGCGCTCGCAGAAGTCCGGCAGGACGAGGTCGTCGCTGCACAGGGGCACGAACCAGCGGCCCCGGGCCACGTCGGCCGCGGCGTTCACCCCGCCCGCGTAGCCCTTGTTCTGCTGGCGGACCAGGCGCACGCGCGGGTCGGCGGTGTAGGGCCGGACGACCGCCGCCATCTCCTCGGAGTTGCCGTTGTCGACCACGACCGCTTCCCAGTCGTCCCGCGTCTGCGCCAGGAGCGAGTCCAGCGTCTCCGCGATGAGGTGCTCGGTGCGGTACGCCGGGATGAGGAAGCTGAACATCACCGAGGGGGCGTCCTCCGCCGGCCGGGGCGCGCGTTCGTCGGTCGTCGCGGCGGGACCCGGGCCCACGGTGGCCGAGCGCGCCGAGGGCACGGCGGCACGGGTCGACGACCGCTGACCGCATCGGCTGGTGAGCTCCACGGGTCCGCGCCTCCTCACTGTCTGCTACGTCCGATTCGTCCACGAACGCGTTCTGCCACCACTCGGACGAGCGCGCCGACTATAGCGACGGCCCACGACGGCCCTGCGAGGCGCTCCGGTCGGGTGATCGGCGACGGGTTTCGAAAATCGCCACACGTGTCACAACAGCCTCGTCCGTGCCTTTCTGACTCATCAGCACGTGTACTTGTCGTGCTGCTGCGCCGAATGGTCGTCTTACTGAGCCGAACGGTCCAACTCGACCGGTCGGCGCTGCCGACGGTGCAGCGATCACGACGAGCGGTTCGAGGAGTGGGTGTGGCCGAGGACGAACGAACGGCACGGCTCGGCCGGCGCCGGCCGATACGGGCGGCCGCGGCGCTGGCGCTGGTCCTGGCGCTCGCCGCGATCGACGCGGCCGCGGCCGCCGCCGACCCGTCGGTGCCGCCGCCCGGGATCGACGTCGGCCTCGACGCGGGCGCCGACGGGGGAGCCGAAGCGGGAGTCGAGGTGGGTCTCGACGGCGCGGGCGTGGCGGCCGACCTGGAGGCGGGCGTCACGGTCACCCCCGGCGGCGACCGCGACCAGACCCGCGGCACCGTGCCGGTCGGCCCGCGGCAGGTCTTCGTGGGCGACTGGGAGACCGGCGACTTCCGCCAGTGGGAGGTCTGCCAGTCCGCCTTGACCAACGGCGGGTGCGGCCGCGTCGGGCGCGGCAACCGCGCGATGGCGATCGTCGATGCCCCCGGCGCGCGGCAGGGCGACCACGCGGCCCGCTTCACCGTTCGGCGGGGGGACAAGCCCGACTTCGGCGGTGGGGAGCGCAGCGAGGTGCAGTCGAGCGCCGCCGGGGCGCTCGTGCACGAGGGCGACGAGCGCTGGTACGAGTGGTCGGTCCAGTACCCGCAGGAGTTCCCGAACCCGAGCGGCGGCTGGTTCATCATCCTGCAGTGGCACAGCGCCTCGGGCTCGCCGCCGCTCGCGGTCAACATCAGCAACCGCGGCACCGTCGACATCGGCGGTGACGGTGTCCGCAACCACCCGAAGCGCACGATCGGGCCCGTCCGGCGGGGCGAGTGGGTCGACTACGTCCTGCACGTGCGGTTCTCGCGGAACGCCGACCGCGGCTTCGTCGAGGCCTGGGAGAACGGGCGCCAGACCGTGCCGCGCACGGCGCGGGCCACGATGGTCGACGGCGAGAACTACCTGAAGCAGGGCATCTACCGCGACACCGGGCCGGAGGTCAGCCTGGTGCAGGACGGGCTGCGGGTGACGGCGCCGTGAGCCGGCGACGCACGGGCCGGGTGACCGCCCGCCTGGCGGCCACGCTGCTGGTCGTGCTCGGGGTGCTGGGGACCGCGGCCGCCCCGGCGGGCGCCGCGCCCGCGCCGGCCGGCGTCCGGGACATCTACCAACAGCCGTTCTCGTGGGACTCGCCCTGGAACCTGCCGCTGGCGACGTCGGCGCGCTACGTCCCGTTCGACAGCGGCGCGTCTCGCATCTACCTCGACATCGAGGACATCAGCGTCGACCCGGCGTTCCCGGTGCGGACCCTCGACGCCTCCGGCCGCGACGTGCGGGTGCACACGGACCCCGAGCTGTCCGCCGACGGCTCCTGGAACCACTGCGCGACGTTCCTCGTCGACGACGCGGGGCGGCGCACCGTGGTCCAGGGGCAGCCGCTGCGCCTCGAGCCCGGCGGGGACCCGTCGTACCGGTACGCGTGGCCCGAGGTGTCGCTGACCTCGACCGGCCTGCCCGGGTGCCACGGCGGGTCCGGCCTGTCCGGGCTCGGGGGGAGCGTCCGCGTCGGGGAGATCCGCGGGCCGGAGCCGATCCGGCACGCCCTCAAGATCAGCCTGAACTGCAGCCGCAGCTGCAGCACCGCCGAGCGGGGCTTCCGCTGGCCGGCGACCAAGGCCGACGGCTACTACGCGCAGCACTACGGCGGGAAGACCCCGGGCGTGCGGATGGGCTCGCTGATGGCGATCCCGCCGGAGGTGGACCTCTCCGGCGTCACGGAGCCGGACGTGCGCAAGGTGGCCGAGGCCATGCAGACCTACGGCGCCTACGTCGTCGACGACACCTTCGGCCGGTCCACCAACTCGCTGTCGGTGCAGGCGGGGGCGCAGGAGGAGCTGCCGAACCTGGAGTCCGACCAGATGCTCGAGGTGTTCCGCCTGCTCGACCTGGTCGACAACAGCGCGGCGGAGACGCCGGGCGGCGGTCCGCTCGGCAGCCCCCGCCGCGCGCCGTGCGCCGGACCGTTCGCCGACGGCACCGGCGGGGCGCCGCCGGGATGCTGAGACCCGTACCGTCAGCCCTCGTCGCGGCGGGTGGTGACGTCGTGCAGCGCGACCGTGCGGCGCCGCGTGCCCGGCGGACGCGGCCCCTGCGGCGCGACGCCGGCGCCGT
>CADCTH010000132.1 GCA_902805495.1 uncultured Actinomycetospora sp. | reverse complement strand
TCGGGCCCCCGCCGTTGGGGCCCACGCTCGGGCCCGCACCGTGGAGACCCGCACCGTCGGGGCCGTACGGCGCGCCGCGGTGCCCGGCACCGTTGGGGCCCACCGGGGGCGAGCCCGCGCCGAACGAGCCGAAGGAGCCGAAGGACGGAGCCACGCTCGGCGGGCCGGCACCGAGGGGGCCGGCACCGGAGGGACCCGCGCCCCAGGACGGGGACCCGTTGCCCGGGACGCCGGGGCGCCCGTCGTCGAGGGGATCGCCGTACGCACCCGGGCCGGGCGCGGGGGTGGGCTCGTAGCGGTCGGAGCCGCTCCAGCCCGAGGCGCCGTAGGGCGCGTGCATCGCGGACCCGTCCCCGCTGCGCGACGGCGCGACCACGTCCCCATAGTGGTCGTCGTGGCCCAGCTCGTCGTCGTCCGGACGGGCGTGCGACGGAGCCCGCCCGCCGTAGCCGTCGGGCCCGGGCGCGTCGGGGCGGGTCGTCCCGCCCGGACCGGTGGTCCGGAACGGGGGGACGGAGGGCTCCTGGGGGCGCACGCGAGTCAGGTTAGGAGACCGGGGCGGCCGGCTCAGGAGGCCGGCGTGGTCTCTCGCTTCTCGCGAATCTTCGCGGCCTTGCCGCGCAGATCACGGAGGTAGTACAGCTTCGCGCGGCGGACGTCACCGCGGGTGACGACCTCGATGTGGTCGATGTTGGGCGTGTGCACCGGGAAGGTGCGCTCCACCCCGACGCCGAAGGAGACCTTGCGGACGGTGAACGTCTCGCGCAGCCCGCCTCCGTGGCGACGGATCACGACACCCTGGAAGACCTGTACACGGGAGCGTGAACCCTCGATCACCCGGACGTGCACCTTCACGGTGTCCCCGGCGCGGAAGTCCGGGATGTCGGAGCGCAGCGACTTGGCGTCGAGCTCGTCCAGGGCGTTCATCGTCAGCGTCCTCGCGGTCTCACGGGCCTCGGCGCCGGGACCCGCCGGAGCGGGCGTCCTGCGCGGCCGAGGGGGGTCGGTTCTCGGGCTCGGGGCGGCTCTCAGCGGCCCTGATCGGGCCGTGTGCCGTCCGCGGCAACCTCCCCAGTCTGCCACGCCGCCGCGCCCGCCCGTCCGGCCGGGTCGTAGCCGCACGCGGCGAGCACCTCGCGGTCCCGCGCGTCGAGGGCCGCGTCGCCGTCACGGGCGAGCAGGGCGTCGAGCAGGTCGGGGCGCACGGCGGCGGTGCGCTCGAGCGAGCGGTCGCGGCGCCAGCGGGCGACCGCCCCGTGGTCGCCCCCGCGCAGGACCGCGGGTACCTCGAGCCCCCGCCAGCTCTCGGGCCGCGTGTAGGCGGGCGCCTCTAGCAGCCCGGCCGTCCCCTCGGCGAAGCTGTCCAGCTCCGCCGAGGCGGGGTTGCCGAGCACGCCGGGCAGCAGCCGCGCGACGGCCTCGACGACGACGAGCGCCGCGACCTCCCCGCCGGCGAGCACGTAGTCGCCGAGCGAGACCTCCTCGACGGGCATGCGCTGCGCCGCGTGGGCGAGCACCCGGGCGTCGATGCCCTCGTAGCGCCCGCACGCGATCACGAGCCACGGCTCGACCGCCCAGTCCGCGGCCCGGCGCTGCGTCAGCGGCGGCCCCGCCGGCGTCGGCACGAGCAGCCGGGGCACGCCCTCGCCCGCGGCGGTGACGTCGTCGAGCGCCGCGCCCCACACCGGGGCGGTCATGAGCATCCCCGGGCCGCCGCCGTAGGGCGCATCGTCGACGGCCTGGTGCACGCCCACGGCCCAGCGGCGCAGGTCGTGCACCCGGACGTCGAGCCGGCCGCTGCGGCGCGCGCGACCGACGAGCGCCTCGTCGAGCGGAGCGAGGTAGCCCGGGAAGATCGTGACGACGTCGATGCGCATCGGGCACGATCCTGCCCCGGGCGCACGCACGAGGAGGTCGCAGGGTGGCGCAGTTCCTGTCCTACCCGCAGCAGTGGCGCCTGCTCGCGCCGCTGGGGCTGGCGCTGGTGCTGTGCACGCTGATCGGGCTCGAGCGCGAGCTCGCGGCCAAGAGCGCGGGCCTGCGCACCCACACGCTGGTCGGGGTGGGTTCGGCGGGCTTCATGCTGATCTCGAAGTACGGGTTCGACGACCTGCTCGCCTCGCCCGACATCACGCTGGACCCGTCCCGGTTGGCCGCGCAGATCGTCTCCGGCATCGGCTTCATCGGCGGCGGCCTGATCTTCGTGCGCCGCGACGCGGTCCGGGGCCTGACGACGGCGGCGACGATCTGGGCGGCGGCCGCCGTCGGCACGGCCGGCGGCGCGGGCCTGCCGGTGCTGGCGGTGGCCGGGACGGCCGTGCACTACCTCGTGACCCGCGGCTACCGGCCGCTCGCGCGCCTGGTCAACCGCTCCTCGACGGTGCCGCGCGACGTCCACCTCTCCTACACCGACGGGCACGGGGTGCTGCGCCGGGTGCTGACCGTCTGCACCGAGAGCGGCTTCGCCGTCGCCGGGATGCACGTCGACCGCGAGGACTCCGTGGGCGCAGGTGGCACGGCCGGCCCCGACGACCCCGGCGGGACGCGAACGGCGTCGGTGACGCTGTCGCTGACCGGGCGGGGCGCGCTCGACACGCTGTCGAGCGAGCTCTCCGAGCTGCCGGGGGTGCTCGCGGTGGGCGTGCCCGCCGAGGAGGAGTGAGGGCTCAGGCGGTGTCGGCGTAGGCCCGGCTCTGCGCGGGACGCTCAGCCCTCGAGCAGGCCCTCCGGCGGGTCGAGGACGACGCGCCCGCCGGCGACGTCGACCTCGGGGACGATCGCGGCGACGAAGGGCACGAGCACCTCGCCGGTGGGCGTGGCGAGCGCGAGCAGCTCGCCCCCGGCGCCGTGGATCACCGCGCTGACCGTGCCCACGGCGGTGCCGTCGACGAGCACGGCGGCGAGGCCCTCGAGCTGGTGGTCGTGGAACTCGTCGGGGTCCTCGGGCGCCTCGTCGAGCGCCGGGGCGGTGAGCTCCGCGGTGCGCAGGGCGTCGGCGGCGTCGCGGTCGGCGACCTCATCGACCGTCACCAGCAGGCGATCACCGTGACGGCGGGCCGCGGTGACCGTCAGGGACGACGGCGTGCGGCCCCGCACCGAGAGCACGACGCCCGGCGCGAACCGGGTCTCGACGTGGTCGGTGCGGGGCTCGACGACGAGCTCGCCGCGCAGGCCGTGCGAGCGCACGACGCGGCCGACGACCCGCTCGTCGGCGGCGGGCTCCATGGTGGTCAGCGGTCGGTGTCGACCACGTCGACACGCACGCCACGCCCGCCGATGCCGCCCACGACGGTGCGCAGGGCGGTGGCGGTGCGCCCGTTGCGGCCGATCACCTTGCCGAGGTCGTCCGGGTGGACGCGGACCTCGAGGGTGCGGCCGCGACGGTTGGTCACGAGGTCGACCGCGACGTCGTCGGGGTGGGCGACGATCCCGCGCACGAGGTGCTCGAGCGCCTCGGCGAGCTCGCTCACTCCGCGGAGCCGCTGACCTTGGCCAGCTCCTCGTTGAAGCGGGCCTGCTTGTCGACCTTCTGGGGCTGCGGCTTGAGCTTGCCCTCGGCGCCCGGGAGGCCCTTGAACTTCTGCCAGTCGCCGGTGATCTTGAGCAGGCTGTGCACGGGCTCGGTGGGGATGGCGCCGACGCCGAGCCAGTACTGCGCGCGCTCCGAGTCGATCCTGATGTCGCTCGGCTCGCTCTTCGGGTGGTACTCACCGATCTGCTCGATGACCCGGCCGTCGCGGCGGTTCTTCGCGTCCGCCACCACGACGCGGTAGTGCGGCTCGCGGATCTTGCCCATGCGGGCCAGCTTGATCTTGACAGCCACTGCTCTGAGTGCTCCTCGGTCGATGGTGCTCGGGGCCGCCCGGCCGGGGTGGGGACCTCGGGGACGGCGTGCCCGCTCGTGCGCGGTCGTGACCTCCCACCGGGGACGGCGGGGCGAGCACGGCTCGTCGATTGTGCCAGACGCCCGGTCAGGCGAACGGCGCGAGGGTGACGCCGGCGTCGCGGAGGGCCCGGGCGACGCGGCGGGCGGTGTCCACGGCACCCGGGGTGTCGCCGTGCAGGCACAGCGACGCGGCCTCGGTGGGGATGGCGGTGCCGTCGACGGCGACGATCACACCGTCGTCCGCCAGGCGACGGGCGCGCTCGACCACGGCGTCGGCGTCGGGCAGCAGCGCGCCGGGCTCGCGGCGGGGGACGAGGGTGCCCTCGGGCGTGTAGCCGCGGTCGCCGAAGGCCTCGGCGTGCGTCGCCACCCCGGCCTCGGCGGCCCGCGCGAGCAGGCGGGAGCCCGGCAGCCCCAGGACCGGCAGCCCCGCCGCCCGCGCCGCCGCCACCACCGCCCGCGCCTGGGCGTCGTGGTGGACCACGGCGTTGTAGAGCGCGCCGTGCGGCTTGAGGTACGCGACCTCCCCGCCGGCCGCGCGCGCGAACTCCCTCAGCGCGCCGACCTGGTAGAGCAGGTCGGCGGTGAGCTCGTCGGGGTCGGCGTCGACGAACCGGCGCCCGAAGCCCGCGAGGTCGCGGTACGAGACCTGCGCGCCGACGCGCACGCCCCGCTCGACGGCGCGCGCGCACACCCGGCGCATGGTGGCCGGGTCGCCGGCGTGGAACCCGCAGGCCACGTTCGCCGAGGTCACGACGTCGAGCAGGGCGTCGTCGTCGGTCAGGGCCCAGATGCCGAAGCCCTCGGCGAGGTCGGCGTTGAGGTCGAGGCTGGCGGTCACGATCGCGACCCTAGGACCCGGAGTACGGGGCTGGGTTGACCTCGAGCGTGATCGAGGGCGCACGCTGGACCCATGAGCGACCCGCGGCCGGTGACGGTCGAGCCCTCCCCGCCGGCCGGGGCGGAGCCGCCGGTCCGCACCGGGCTGCTGCTCGGGGTGCTGCTGATCGCGGTCGCGGTCGCGGTGCTCGCCAACAGCATGGTGCTCGTCCTCGTCCCCGAGATCGGCCGCTCGTTCCCCGCCTCGCCCGCCGGTCTCGCGTGGGTCGTGACCGCGTTCTCGCTGTCCTTCGCGGTCGCCACGCCCCTCTACGGACGCATCGCCGACGTCTTCGGGGTCCGCCGGGTCTTCGCCGTCGGCCTCGCGATCTTCATCGTCGGCTCGGTGGTCGCCGGTCTCGCGCCGGACATCGCGCTGCACCTCGTCGGGCGCGTGCTGCAGGGCCTCGGGATCGCCGCGGTGCCGGCCCTGGGCTCGGTGGCCGTGGCGCGCTCGCTGCCGCCGGGCCGCCGCGG
>CADCTH010000131.1 GCA_902805495.1 uncultured Actinomycetospora sp. | reverse complement strand
GCCCCCGGTCCGCGAGCGCCGCCTGCTGCGCGCGCGGCGCGCCCCGCGTCCCGACCCGGTCGCGGAGCAGGCGCGCCACGCGGTCCCGCCGCCGCTGTCCGGGCCGGCCCTCGGGCGGTCGGTGCCCCCGCCGCCGTCGTCGCGTCCGGCGACCCGGGCGATGCCGCCGCCCCCGGTGATCGGGCCGTCGACCCGGCTGGTCGACCTGGCCACGCCCGAACAGCCGTTGCACCCGCACGACCCGCGCTCGGTCGGCGACTACACGCTCACCGGCCGGCTCGGCTCCGGCGGCATGGGCACCGTGTACCTGGGCCACCGCGCCGGCACCCACGGCGTCGTGGCCATCAAGGTGCTCGCGCCGCACCTGCTCGACGACGTCGACGCGCGCACCCGCTTCCTGCGCGAGGGGCAGACGCTGCAGAAGGTCACCGGCGACTACACGGCACGGGTGCTCGGGGTGGGCTTCGACGGCTCGATGCCCTTCATCGTCATGGAGCGCCTCGACGGCCCGTCCCTGCACGCGTTCGTGGCTGCGTCGGGCGCGGTGACCGACGGCGAGATGCTCACGCGCACCGCCATCGCGCTGGCCCGCGCGCTCGCGGCCCTGCCCGCCGACGGCATCACCCACCGCGACCTCAAGCCCGGCAACGTGCTGCTGACCTCGGCGGGGCCGAAGGTCGTCGACTTCGGCATCGCCCGCGTCGTCGGGCAGACCCACCACACGCCGGCCGGGAACATGGTCGGCACGCCCGGCTACATGGCGCCCGAGCAGGTCACGGGCAACGGCGCGGTCCCCGCCACCGACGTGTGGGCGTGGGCCTGCTGCGTGGTGTTCGCGGCGCGCGGCGACCACCTCTTCGACGGCGACAACATCCTCGACATCGCCAGGCGCATCCTCGACGGCCCGGGGCCCGAGGCGTTCGCGGCCGTGCACCGGCTCTCGCCGCGCCTGGTGCCGGTGCTGCGGCGGGCGACGGCGCAGGAGGTCGGCGACCGGCGCCGCGCCGGCGCGGCGCTGCTGCGCCTGCTCGACCGCAGCGGCGCGACCGGTGCCGTGGGTGCCGCGGGCTGGGACCGGCTGATCAGTGGCGGTGCCCGGTGACCGCGCCGCGCGGCCGACGATCACCGTCGGTCCGCGCTGCTACGGTGCGGTCGCTCCGGCCGGCGCGCCGACCGGGCAGGCCCGACAACGGGACGAACGCGCGTGAGGACGGTGAGTGGTCGGTGGCCTCGTGGGACGACCTGGTGCGGTGGGTCCGCGTCCGCTACGAGGTGATGGCCCAGGACACGCACAGCCTGACGTTCCGGCTCCCGACCACGGGTGACCGGACGCAGCTCGTGTACGTGCACCACAAGGGCGACGTCGACGGCCACGACTGGTTGCAGATCGAGTCGCCCATCGGCCGCCTCGACGAGATCGACGCGCGCCGCCTGCTGGAGCTCGCGGAGGACGCCGTCGTCGGCGGGGCCGCGGCCGTCGGCGGCGTCGCGGTGTTCCGCCACGCCACCCCGCTCGAGGACCTCTCGTTCGTCGAGTTCGACGCCCCGTTCCGCCTGGTCACGCGCATCGCCGACCAGCTCGAGCACGCCCTCACCGGCGCGGACAAGTACTAGTTGCTCGCGCCAAGACGATGCGACACGCCACGCTCCTCCGTCGCGTCGCGTGCCGATCGTCGGCGCGTTCCAGGGGTTGAGGTCTGATGGAGATCGTCGAGTTCCGGCCCGAGCCCTCGCAGTACGCCTGGACGTTCGGCGGCGCCGCCCCCGTGCGCGAGGTCGAGCCGGGCAGCGTGCTGCGGCTGTGGTGCGACGACGCCTTCGCCGGGCGCATCCGGGACGTGTCCGACCTCGCGAGCGCCAGCCTCGACCCGCGCTTCCTCAACCCCCAGACCGGCCCGTTCGCCGAGCGCGGCGCCGAGCCCGGCGACACGCTCGTGCTGCACCTCGTGGACCTCACGCCGGCCCGCGACTGGGGCGCGTCGACGCTCGTCCCGTTCTTCGGCGGGCTCACGGGCACCGACCGCACGGCGCTGCTGAACCCGGCGCTCGAGGAGCGCACCTGGATCTACGAGGTCGACCGCGCCCGCTCCACGGTCACCTTCGTCGCGGGCCGCAGCGACCTGCGCCTGGACCTGCCGCTCGCCCCCATGCTCGGCACGGTCGGCGTCGCGCCCGCCAACCGGGAGGTGCGCTCGTCGCTCACCCCCGACGCCTTCGGCGGCAACATGGACACCCCGGAGATGCGCGCCGGCACCACCTGCTACCTGCCGGTCAACGAGCCGGGCGCGATCTTCTCGGTCGGCGACGGGCACTACCGCCAGGGCGAGGGCGAGTCCTGCGGCACCGCGGTCGAGGGCGCCATGGACGTCACGCTGATCGTCGACCTGGTGAAGGGGTCGGCGCCGCTCTGGCCGCGGCTGGAGAACGACGACGAGATCGCCGTGGTGGGGTCGTCGCGCCCGCTCGAGGACGCGTGGCGCATCAGCCAGGTCGAGATGATCGCGTGGCTCGGCGAGCTGCTCGGGCTCGACCGTCTCGACGCGTACCAGCTGCTCACGCAGGTGTCGCTGGCGCCGCTGGCCAACGTCGTCGACACCAACTACAGCGCGGTGACCAAGGTGGCCAAGGCGCTCGTGCCCGGGCTGCGACCCCACGACGGGCTGCACGCCGACCTGCGCGCCCGCGCCGCCACCCTGCGATAGGAGCCCCCGTGGACCTGCACCTGACCGGCCGGACCGCCCTCGTCACCGGCGGCAGCCGCGGCATCGGGCGGGCGGTGGTGGAGGCGCTGGCCGCCGAGGGCGCCACCGTCGCGTTCTGCGCGCGCTCGGCCGACGGGGTGCGCACCGCTGAGCAGGAGATGCGCGACGCGGGCCACGACGTCCACGGCACGACCGTCGACGTCACCGACGGCGAGGCGCTCGCGACGTGGGTGCGCGAGAGCGCCTCGAGCCACGGCGGCATCGACGCGGTCGTCGCCAACGTCTCGGCGCTCGCGATCCCGTCCACCGAGGAGAACTGGACGGCCGGGTTCACCACCGACCTGCTGGGCACGGTGCGCCTGGTCGAGGCCGCGCTGCCCGCCCTCGAGGAGAGCGACGCGGGCGCGATCGTGGCGATCTCGAGCGTCTCCGGCCGCGAGATCGACTTCGCGGCCGGGCCCTACGGGACGTTCAAGGGCGCGATCGTGCACTACGTCCAGGGGCTCGCCCACCAGCTCGCCGGGCGCGTGCGGGCCAACACCGTGTCGCCGGGCAACGTCTACTTCCCGGGCGGGGTGTGGGAGAACATCGAGTCCGGCAACCCGGAGCTCTTCGCGCACGCCCTGGCCCTCAACCCGACGGGCCGCATGGCGACGCCCGAGGAGGTCGCGCGGGCCGTGGTGTTCCTCGCCAGCCCGGCGGCCACGTTCATCAGCGGCACCAACCTCGTCGTCGACGGGGCGCTGACGCGGGGCGTGCAGCTCTAGCGGGCCGACGGCGTCGGGACGAGCGCGCCGAGCAGGGCCCGCACCCCGTCCACCGCCGCGTGGACGGCGCGGGAGACGGCCCGGCCCCACGAGCGCAGCACGCTCGGCAGGCCGGTGTCGGGCACGGGGAGGGCCGGCGCACGGCGCGGCGCGAGGACCAGGGCCGCCGAGGACTCACCACGCGGGACCGGCATCGCGACGGTGGCGGGCAGGCACTCGAGGTCCGGGGCGACCCGCGGGCCGGGCACGAACGGGAACCAGGCCGCGCCGCCGTCACCGCCCGGCTCGCGACCACCGTCGCGGGGCGCCGGGACCCACCGGGGCGGGTGCTGGTCGGGGTCCATCCTGGTGTCCTCTCGCCGGGGCGGTGCTGTGGTGCTCATCGGTCGGCGACGGGGCGCCGTTAGCAGCGGGTGACCGAGGCCGCCACTCAGCGCGAGCGACCGGGACCAGCGGTTACCGTCCACGACGGAGTGACACCGAGGCGCCACTCACCGCAGTGTGCGGCCCGGTCGTGGACGCCCGGACGGTTTCCCCGCGACGTCGCCGCCGCCGGCGCGTTGCCTGCGTGCGGGTCGGTCACGGGTGACCGGTCCGCACGGTCGGACCGACCCCGCGCGTCCGACGACACGGGTCCGCCCGACACGGGAGGTGGTGGCTCGAGTGGCGGGCACACACGCTCGCTCGTCGGGTCGGCGCCGGGCCGCCGACACCGGCGAGAAGGACCTGCAGGGCCAGGAGGCCGAGCAGGCGACCGGCCGACGCCGGGCGCGCGACGACCGCGACCGGTCCGCGCAGGACAGCGACTACGGCGACGTCGCCGCCCGGATCGCCGCGAGCGCCGCCCCGGCCTCGCCACCGGTCGGCTTCCCGTCCGCGCTCTCCACCGGCTCGTTCCGGTCCGCACCGGCCCCGGCCGCCGCCGGCACCACGACGCAGGCACGGCCGCGCCCCGCCACCACCGCGACGCCCGCAGCCGGCCCCGCCGCCCGTCCCATCGCGGTGTCCGACCGCCCGCGCACCCCGG
>CADCTH010000130.1 GCA_902805495.1 uncultured Actinomycetospora sp. | reverse complement strand
GCCGGCATCTCGGGGCTCGCCACGGCGACGGGACTGGCCGGTCTGGGCTGGCGGGTCACGGTGGTCGAGGCCGCCCCCGCGCCGCGCCGGGGCGGCTACATGATCGACTTCTTCGGCCCGGGCTGGGCCGCCGCCGAACGCCTCGGGGTGATGCCCGCCCTGCGCCGCCGCGGCCGCATCTACACCGCGGCGCGCTACGTCGACCGCCGCGGGCGCACCACCGGACGGCTCCCCCTGGCGAGCCTCGCCCAGGTGACCGGCGGCCGCTACTTCTCCGTCCTGCGCCCGGAGATCGAGGAGGCCCTGCGGGAGTCGCTGCCGCCGACGGTCGACCTGCGCTTCGGGCGCACCGTGACGGCCGTCGAGCAGCCCGGGAGGCCCCGCAGCCCGGTCGGGGTCACGCTGGACGACGGCAGCACCCTCACCGCCGACCTCGTCGTCGCCGCGGACGGCCTGCACTCGGGCGTGCGACAGCTCGTGGTCGGTGACGAGGCGGGCCTGCTGCACCCGCTGGGGTTCCAGGCCGCGGCGTTCACCTGCTCCCACCCGGAGCTGGCGGCCCGACTGGGTGACGAGGTGCTCCTGACCGACGTGGTCGGCGGGCAGGTGGGCCTGTTCGCGCTCGACCTCGGCGGCCGCGGGCAGCGTCCCGAGCCCGATCGGGGCACCGTGTCCGTCTTCGTGATCCGCCGGGGCGGCAGCCGGCTCCCCGCCGACCCCCGGCGCGCGGTCGTCGACGAGCTGGGCCGGCACGGTGCGTGGGCGGCGGCGGTGGCCGACCTCGTGCCCGACGCGCCCTACCTGGACGTCGTGGCGCAGTCGGTCGTGCCGCGCTGGGTCCACGGTCGGGTGCTGCTGGCGGGCGACGCCGCGCACGCGGTCTCGCTGCTGGCCGGGCAGGGCGCGTCGCTGGCGATCGCGGGGGCGGCGGCCCTGGCCGACCGGATCGCCGCGCACGAGGACCTGGACGCCGCGCTGGAGGAGCACGAGCGGACGTGGCGGGCCGTGGTCGAGCCCGTACAGCGCACGGGGCGCCGTGCCGCCGGCTCGTTCGTCCCGCGCCACCGCCGGGACCTCTGGCTACGGCGGACCGTCCTGCGGGCGGCCCGCCTGCCCGTGGTGAGCCGCCGTCTGGCGTCCGGGCTCACCGGCGCCGCCACCCACTGACGCGGCTCAGACGTCCTCGAGCTCGTCCTCCGGCGCCGGCGCGCGCTCCGGCCCGTCCAGGGGCAGGCAGATCTCGAACGTCGTGCCGCCCGGACCGGTGTGCACGCGGATGTCGCCGTGGTGCTTCTTGACGACGATGCGCCACGAGATGTCCAGCCCCAGGCCGGTGCCCTCGCCGACGTCCTTCGTCGTGAAGAACGGCTCGAAGATGCGCGGGCGCACGTCGTCGGGGATGCCGGGGCCGGTGTCGCCGATCTCGACGACGGCGCCGCGGCCGTCGCGGCGCGTGCGGATGGTCAGGGTGCCCGTGCCGTCGCCGTGGGACCGCATGGCGCCCACGGCGTTGTCGATGAGGTTGGTCCAGACCTGGTTGAGCTCGGCGGCGTAGGCCGGGATCCTCGGCAGGTCGGGATCGATCTCCTTGACGATGCGGATGCCCTCGAACTTGCGGCTCATCATCACCAGCGTCGACTTCAGCAGGTCGCGCAGGTCGACCTCCTGGAACGGGGCGCGGTCGAGCTGCGAGTACTGCCGGGCCGCGCCGACCAGGGTGGAGATGCGGCCGGTGGCGTCGGTGATCTCGCCCATGAGCGTCTCGGTCTCGACGGCGTAGGCGATCCAGCGCACCGCGGCCTCGATCGAGCCCGCGGGCACCGTGCGCTCGACCTTGTCCAGCCACTCGGCGTCCAGGCCGCCCGCGACGAGCACCGGCGCGAGGTCCCAGGCGCCACCGACGCTGCGCTCGTCGAGCCAGTCGCCCAGCGCGTCCTCGGCGTCCGACGCCTCCAGCGCCGAGAGCTCGGGAGCGGTCTCCGCCCGGCTCACGGCGTCCTCCTGCAGCTCGACGAGCTGCGCGACGATCTCGTTGTCGAGCTTGCCGCACGCGAGCATGCCCAGCTTGTGCCGCATGCCGGCGACGCGGCTGCGCAGCGACTCGGTGGCGCGCTGCGCGGCGGCGGCGGGGTTGTTCAGCTCGTGGGTCAGGCCGGCCGAGAGCGACCCGAGGGCCAGCAGCCGCTCGCGCTCGCTGGTGATCGTCGACGTGCGGCGCATCCCGACGACGAGCCCCTCGAGCAGGTGGATCGGCAGCGGGAACCAGGTGCGCAGCGCGTCGGCCCACTCGGGGGCGGGCAGCGCGAGGAACGTCGAGGGCGCCAGCGCCCGCAGCGTGTGCATGTACGTCTGCTCGGCGTTCGGGATGTAGGCCTGCGTCGACCCGCCGTAGGCCCCGCGCTGGGTGGTGCGCGTGGTCTCGACCTCGTCGCCGCGCATCGTCTGCAGCATCGCCATCTCGCCGCTGAGCAGCACCCAGAAGCAGCTGGCCGGATCGCCCTCGCGGCAGACGTCCTCGCCGGTGGACGCCACGACGACGTCGCCGTGGCCGGCCAGCCAGTCGAGCTGGTCGTCCGAGAGGGACTCGAACAGGAACAGCTCCCGCAGCTCGTCGCGGGTCAGCTTCTCGGGCGTGCTCGTGGTCGTCGTGGTCCTCGTGGTCATGGTCATCCGTTCTCCAGCCATCGGTGCACCAGACTCACGGCCATCGCGCCCTCACCGACCGCGGACGCGACGCGCTTGACCGACTCGGCCCGGACGTCGCCCACGGCGAACACCCCGGGCACCGAGGTCTCCAGGTGGAACGGATCGCGGGCCGGTTCCCATCCCGGCGGGCCCTTCTCGCCCGTCTCGCCGGCGCGACGGGGCAGGTCGGGCCCCGTGAGCACGAATCCGCGACCGTCACGGGCCACCACGCCCTCGAGCCAGTCGGTGCGCGGCGCCGCGCCGATGAAGACGAACAGCCACGACGCCTCGACGGTCTCCTCGGCGCCGGAGTTCCTGTCACGCAGTGTCAGCTTCTCGAGGTGATCGGTGCCGTCCGCGGCCACCACCTCGGTGCAGGTGCGCACCTCGATGCGGGGGTTGGCCCGGATCTGCTCGACGAGGTAGCTCGACATCGACGCCTCGATCGACGGCCCGCGCACGAGCATGACGACGCGGCTGGCGTGCCGGGAGAAGTTCATCGCCGCCTGGCCCGCGGAGTTCGCGCCGCCGACGACGTAGACGTCCTGGTCGGTGCACGAGCTCGCCTCGGTGGAGGCGGCGCCGTAGAAGACGCCCTGCCCGGTGTGCTCCTCGAGCCCCGGGCAGTCGAGCATCCGGTACGAGACGCCCGTGGCCAGCACGACCGCGTGGGCGGTGACCTCGGTGCCGTCGTCGAACCGGACCACGCGCGACTGCCCGCGCGCCTCGAGCCCCGTGACCGTGCGGGTGGTGATGACCTCGGTGCCGAACTTCTCGGCCTGCAGCCGCGCGCGCGTCGTCAGCTGGTCGCCGGAGACGCCGTTGGGGAAGCCGAGGTAGTTCTCGATGCGGCTCGACGTCCCGGCCTGACCGCCGGTGGCCCGCGACTCGATCAGCGCGGTGCGCAGGCCCTCGGAGCCGCCGTAGACGCTGGCGCCGAGCCCGGCCGGGCCCCCGCCCACCACGACGAGGTCGTACACGGCCTGCGACGCGGTGGTGGCCAGCCCCGCGGCCTCGACCACCGCGGCGTCGGTGGGCTGCACGAGCGCGGTGCCGTCCTCGGTGACGACGACCGGCAGGCGGTCGGCGCCGACGCCCGCGGCGGCGAGCAGGCGGGCGCCCTCGGGCTCGTCGGCGCGGCGGAACTCGTAGGCGACCTGGTTGCGGGCCACGAGGTCGCGCAACTCGTAGGAGCGCGCCGACCAGCGGTGCCCGACGATGCGGATGGAGGCCGCCGGCCGGTCGGGCGCCTCGCGCCACGCGGCCAGCAGGCCGTCGACCACCGGGTAGAGCTTCTCCTCCGGCGGGTCCCAGGGCTTGAGCAGGTAGTGGTCGAGGTCGACGACGTTGATCGCGGTGATCGCGGCGTCGGTGTCGGCGTAGGCGGTGAGCAGGACGCGGCGGGCGCGCGGGAACAGGTCCATCGCCTGCTCGAGGAACTCCACGCCGCTCATCCGCGGCATGCGCTGGTCGGCGAGGATGACGGCGACCTGCTCGCCGCGCAGCGCGATCTCGCGCAGCGCCTCGAGGGCGGCGGGCCCGGACTCGGCGCGCACGATGCGGTGGTGCTCGCCGTACTCACGGCGCAGATCGCGGGCGACGGCGCGGGAGACGCCGGGGTCGTCGTCGACGGTCAGGATCACCGGACGGGTCACACGTACGAGACTAGGCCCTCGCGGGGCCGGCCCGGCCCGGTCGCGCCGGACGGTGACGGACGGGCGCGATGTCGGCGCGCTCAGTCACTGCTGCTCCCGCCGGAGTCGCCGCTCCCGGAGTCGGACCCGGAGGAGCCGTCGGAGCTGCTCCCGGTGTCCCACCACGGGGAGTCGCCGCTGTCCCCGCTGCCCCCGGTGAGCGGCGACTCGCGGGCCGCGCGGATCTTCGCGTCCAGCTCGGCCACCACGAGCACGCAGAACGCGGCGCCCGCGGGGCTCAGGGCCTCGGGCAGCCGGGCCTCCGGGTACACGCGGCGCCGCCGGGCCCGGCCGACCCGCACGAGCCGGGCGACGCCCTCGCCGTCGACGAGCGTGCGACGCGGCACGGGGTGCCCGCCGCGGACCTCGAGGCGCAGGCGCACGCCGTCAGCGGTGATCTCCCAGTTCCGGCGGCCGGCGGGCCCCGAGCGGCGGGCGACGAACACCGGGCCGCCGCCCTCGCTCGCGGTCATCATCCCGGCGCGCATCCGCAGGCGCAGCCGGCGGCGGCCGTCCTCGAGCCGGGACACCGGCCCGCCGCGCTCGGTGGTGTCGCGCACGAGGGCGGCGCCGGGGGCGTGGTCGACGTCGATGACGTAGCGGACGCCGGCGGCGGCGTCGGCCGGGCCGGGCGGCCGGAAGCACACGGGTTGCCCGGTGCCGTACTCCCGCACGTCGTCGCGCACCCGGCGCTTGACGGCCGAGACGAGCTGGTGGACGAAGCCCCAGAGCAGCACCGGCGTCGCGAGGATGACGGCGGTGAGCACGTTGACCGCGCCGTCGTCGGGGACGCCCGGGCCGGGCGAGGTGTCGAGCCCGACGGCGATGGTCGCCGCGACGGCGGCGAGCACGAGGCCGCCGAGCCACCACAGGTAGCGGTGGTGGCCCAGGCGGCGCGGCGACCAGCGGGGCGCGGGCCCGCCGTGCGCGGGGCGGACGGGGTCGAGGGTGGCGGTCATGCGGACGCTCGCTCCCTTCTCGGGGCGGTCTCGGTCGTGGTGTCGGGGGCGTCCCCGTGGCCGGCCCAGGCGTCGGCGACGTCGTCCTGCCGGGCCGCCCCGATCTCCTGGCCGTAGCTGCGCACGCG
This sequence comes from uncultured Actinomycetospora sp., assembly GCA_902805495.1. Lineage (GTDB taxonomy): Bacteria > Actinomycetota > Actinomycetes > Mycobacteriales > Pseudonocardiaceae > Actinomycetospora. Next base: position 1,132 of record CADCTH010000130.1, on the reverse strand, counting down.
GCTCAGGTGCTCCTCGAGCTCGCCGACCCAGGACAGGACGAAGGCCGCCGCGTCGGGGGCGAGGTCCTCGGGCAGCCGCCCGTGCGGCTCCGGGCCACCGGTGCGGCGCCCGGTGAGCAGCGCGAACAGCGACGGGAGACCCATGTGCAGCAGCCAGGCGGTGCCGTCGGGCTCGAGCAGCGTGCGCCGGGGCGGGTCCTGCAGGCCGCGCACCTCGCAGCGCAGCACCCGCCCGTCGAGCTCGAGGTCCCAGTGGCCGCGGTGGCGTCCCGGGAGCGCCCGGCGGGTCGCCCGGTGGCGCACGACGCCGTCGCGGCCGGTCGCGGTGAGCCACCCCTGCCCGGAGCGCAGCCGCAGCGCCCCGTCGGGGGTCTCGATCCAGCGGTGGCGCCCGTGGCGCGCCTCGCGCTCGACCACCCGGGCGGCGTCGGGCACGCGCTCGACCTCGACGCGCAGCAGCAGCTCCTCCGCCGGCCGGGGCCACACCGGGGCACCGCGCTCGGGCAGGGCCACCTCCGCGCGCACTGGCTGCCCGACGCCGTACACGCGCGCGTCGTCGTGGACGCGCCGGCGGATCGCGAACGAGAGGCTGTGCACCGCCCCGAACAGCAGGAACGGGGACAGCAGCACCACCGTCACGAGCACGGCGAGCGCCCCGCCGTCGGTGATGCCCGGGCCGGGCGAGGTGTCCCGGCCGATCGCGATCGCCACGGCGACCCCGCCCACCACGAGCGCGCCCGTCCACCACAGGTAGCGGTGGTGCGCCCAGCGTCGCGGCGACCAGCGGGACACCGGCCCGCCACCCGCCTAGATGGCCTCCGTCGTCACGGTCATCCCTCCCGATCACCAGCTTGCTGGTCACGCAGAGACACGACAAGGGGAAGAGTTGGGCCGAAAGGGTGAAGGACGGCGATACCGTCGAACGGCCCCGGAGCGACCACCCCGCGGCCTAGCATCCGCGGGGTGCGGGAGATCCTCGGACGGAGGCTGGCGGTCGTCGCGACGGCGGTCCTCGCGCTGTTCGCGGTCCTCGGTCCCGTCCCGGCGGTCGCGGCTCCGGTCCCGCCGCCGCCCGACGCCGCCGCGCTCGCGCGCCTCGACCCCGAGCCCCGCCCCCTGCCGGGCGTGGTGC
>CADCTH010000129.1 GCA_902805495.1 uncultured Actinomycetospora sp. | reverse complement strand
TCACGGCAGCGACGACGAGGGCCCGCCGTACGGTGCGGGTCATGGCGGATTCGCCGTCGGAGGACGCGACGGGCGCTCCGTCGTCGGTCGGGGGCCCGGACTCGCGCACGGTGCGGAGCCCGAGGAACACGATGGCGAGCAGCACCAGGTCCACGCCGAAGGGCAGGAAGCCGGGGGTCGGGCCGTACCTGGTGAGCGCGCCCCCGAGGACGGGGCCCAGGCCCGTCCCGAGGATGAACACCGTGGCCGACACCAGGCCCGCGCGCACCTTGTCCGCGCCGCTGGTCGCGACCGCCACCCCGGCGCCGGTCACGACGGCCAGCGCGATGCCGTAGGCGACACGACCGACGATCAGCCAGCCGGTGCTCGGAGCGAGGGCGAGAGCGATCGATCCGGCCGCGGCGATGGCGATCCCCCACCGCATGACCCGACGCGGGGACAGCCGGTCGCCCAGGGGGCCCAGCAGGTAGACCGCGGGGACGCTCACCAGGGGGTACACCGCGTAGACGAGCGTCAACGTCGCGTCGCTGAAGCCGAGCTGCGCCTGGTAGGCGGGGTAGAGCGGGCTCGGGATACCGGCGCCGGCCGCGCCCAGGGCGAGCAGCGCGAGCGCCCAGGCCCGTGCGGGCCGCGACGGTCCCCGGGAGGAGCTCCTCGAGGCCCTCGTCGTGCCCGGCGAGGACGCATCGGCGCTCATGACCATGACGATGCGCGGACGGCGATGTTAGCACCAGCGCACGCTTCTTCATCGAGCGCGTAGCATCGCTACATGATCGATCCGCGATTGCGGACGCTGCAGCTCGTGGCGCACCACGGCTCGGTGAGTGCGGCGGCCAGGGCGTTGCACTTCACCTCGTCCGCGGTGTCCCAGCAGCTGCGCGGGCTCTCCGACGAGCTCGGGGTGGCGCTGGTGCGGCAGGTCGGGCGCCGCATGGAACCCACGGCGGCCGGACACGTCCTGCTGCGTCACGCCGAGGCGTTGCACGCCCGCGCCGAGATCGCGCGGGCGGAGCTGGTCGGCGCGGAGGACTCCCCGGGCACGATCGGCCTGTGCGGGTTCTCGACGGCGGCGTCGAGGCTCCTGGTCCCCACGGCCGCCGCGCTGCGCGAGCGGTTCCCGGCACTGGTGATCCAGGTCGTGGAAGCGGAACCGGCACGCTGCATCGACCTGTTGCTCGCCGGCGACTGCGACCTCGCGCTGCTCGTGGTCGACGACCGCGTCCCGCCCGAGACCGACCAGCGCTTCGAGCAGCACACCGTGCTCGACGACCCGATCGACCTCGCCGTGCCGATCGGGCACCGCTTCACCACCCAGCCCGAGGTGGCCCTGCGCGATGCCGCGTCCGAGTCGTGGATCACCTGCCGGCCCGGCAGCGCCTATCACCGCCTCACCCTCGCCGCGTGCCAGGCCGCGGGCTTCCGCCCGACCGTCGCGCACTACGCCGAGGAGTGGGACACCGGCACGGCGCTGGTCGCCCACGGCTTCGGGATCTTCATGCTGCCCCGGCTGGCCCCGGTGCACCCCGGCACCGATGTGGTGCGTCTGCGCCTGACCGGCATGGCCGCCCCGGTCCGGCGCATCGTGGCCGTGACCCGTGCGGGCGCCGCCGCACAACCCGTGATCGTCCACGCCCTCACGTCGATCACGAAGACTGCGGGGTCGATCTCGGGATGACCCGGCGGTCGACGTCGGTGCTGGGCGCGCCCGTCGGGAGCGCCACAGCGTGTGCTCTCCCCGTCAGGCCGTGCGCGACCGTGGTTCCTCGACCGCCGGCTCGCACGCCTCCACCAGCTCGCGCAGCGGCAGCGCCAGCTCGGCGGCCAGCGCCGCGATCGTGAAGAACGCCGGCGTCGGGACGCGGCCGGACTCGATCTTGCGCAGCGTCTCCACCGGCATCTCGACCGCCGCGGCGACCGAGGTCATGCTCCGGGCGCCGCGCGCGTCGCGCAGGACCTCCCCCAGGCGACGCCCGCGCTCGCGCTCCTGCGGGGTCAGCGGCACACGCACCATGACCGTGATACTAATACCGGGATAGTTATCCCGAACTCCTGGAGCGCCGCGGTGATCGAGCTCAAGACCCCCGACGAGATCGAGCTGATGCGCCAGGCCGGGCGCATCACCGCCGCGGCGCTCGACGCGGTCCGGGAGGCGGCGGCGGTCGGGGTCCGTCTCGACGAGCTCGACGCGGTCGCCGCCGAGGTCATCGCGGCCGCGGACGCCGAGCCGCTGTTCCTCGGCTACCGCCCGACCCCGGCGTTCTCGCCCTACCCCGGCGTCACCTGCATCAGCGTCAACGACGCCGTTGTGCACGGCATCCCCGGCCGGTACGCCCTCGCTCCCGGCGACCTGGTCAGCGTCGACTGCGGCGCCCGCCACCGCGGCTGGAGCGGCGACGCCGCCGTCTCCTTCCTCGTCGGCGAGCACCCCGACCCCGAGGTCACCCGCAGCGACGAGGCCCTGATCGCCACCACGCAGGCCGCGCTCGACGCCGGCATCGCCGCCGCCGTGCCCGGCGCCAAGCTCGGAGACGTGGCGCACGCGATCGGGCAGGTGGCCCGGTCGGCGGGCTACGGGCTCATGGAGAACCACGGCGGGCACGGCATCGGCCGCGAGATGCACGAGGCCCCGCACGTCCGCAACGAGGGGCGGCCGGGGCGCGGCGTGCGGCTGCGCCCCGGCCTGGTCCTCGCGCTCGAACCGATGCTCATCACCGGCGGGACCGACGCGTACGACGAGGACCCCGACGGCTGGACCCTGCGCACCCGCGACCACAGCCGCGCGGCCCACATCGAGCACACGGTCGCGATCACCGCCGACGGCCCGGAGGTGCTCACCCGCTCGCCGAACCACGCCGGGCTGCCGCAGGGAGCCTCGCCCCGCCGCTGAGCCGGTCGGGCACCCTGCCGCCATGGTCCAGCTCGGCGCGTTCGTCCTCGGCACCCCCGACCCGGCGGCGCTCGCCGCGTTCTACCGCGCGCTGCTCGGCTGGGTCACCGTCGAGGGCGGCGACCCGGCGTTCGTCCGCCTGCGCGACCCCGAGCGCGAGCGGCCCGGGCTGAGCTTCCAGCTCGAGCCCGACCACATCGCCCCCACCTGGCCGCCGCGCCCGGGGACGCAGCAGATGCAGGGGCACCTCGACGTGCTGGCCGACGACCTCGACGCCGAGGTGGCGCGGGCGCTGTCACTGGGCGCGACGCGCGAGGAGCACCAGCCCGCCGAGGGCGTGGTCGTCCTGCGCGACCCGCACGGGCATCCGTTCTGCCTCTTCGTGCCCGGCGCCTGAACCAGCGCTCGGCGACCGCCGTGGCGGCACCGGCCCTCCCGTAGGCTCGGCCTCCGGGCACCGGGAGGATGCGGGTGCCCGACGCCCGCCGCTCCCCGCGGACCACGGGCGCACGAGCACCGGTACCGCCGCCCGGGAGTCGGCCGCATGACTTCTCCCCGATCTGCGGCACCCCTCCCGGCCTCGCCCGCCGTCACCTGCCTCGACCTCGCCGACCCCGCCCGTCTCCGATCCCTCGCGGAGGCCGGGCTGACGGCGGAGGCGGACCCCGACATGGACCTGTTCGCCGGACGGGTACGGCGCTGGCTCGGGGTCCCCGTCGCGCTGGTGTCGCTGGTGCACCCCGAGGAGCAGGTCTTCCCCGGGGCGAGCGGGCTGCCCGGGCCCTACACCTGGGAACGCCGGACGCCGCTGACGCACTCCTTCTGCCAGCACGTCGTGCTCACCGCGAAGCCGCTGATCGTCGAGGACGCCCGCGAGCACGAGCTCGTGGCCGACAACGCCGCGATCCGCGACATCGGCGTCGTCGCCTACGCCGGCATCCCGCTGACCGACGGGGCGGGCAACGTCCTCGGCTCCCTGTGCGCGATCGACACGGTGCCGCGGCGCTGGGACCCGGCCCAGCTCGACGCGCTCGAGGACCTGGCGCACATGTGTTCGGCCGCACTGCGCCTGCGGCTGGCCACCGTCGACGCCGACCGCGAGCGGCGGCGGCGCGACGAGCTCGACGCGCGCCTGCGCCAGGAGCTGCAGCACCGCACCACGGCGACCCACATCCTGCAGCGGGCCATGCTCGCGACCCTGCCGAAGGTCGGCGGCCTGACCATGGCCGCGCACTACGCCCCCGCCGACAGCCGCGAGGACGTCGGCGGCGACTGGTACGACGTCGTGCGGCTCCCCGGCCGTGGCACCGGCGACGGCGACGCAGGCCGCGGTGTGCTCGTGCTGTCGGTCGGCGACATCGCGGGCCACACCCTCTCGGCGGCCACCGAGATGGGCCAGGTGCGCTCGATGCTCCGCCAGGCCACGTGGGACCGCGCCGGCGAGCCGCCGTCGCAAGTCGTCGGGGCCTTCGAGGACGCCGACGACATCGTCGGGCCCCGGGCACGCGGCACGCTCGTGCTCGCCCACCTCCAGGAGGACCGCGACGGCACCTGGGCGATGACCTGGAGCAACGCCGGCCACCCGCCGCCGATCCTGCTCGCGCCCGGGCAGCCGCCGCAGCTGCTCGAGGGCGTCGACCCGATGTTCGGGTTCCCGCACCTGCTGCCGCGGCCCCGCACCGACGCGCGCGTCGCCGTCCCCGCCGGCTCGCTGCTGTTCCTCCACACCGACGGGCTCGTCGAGCGCCGCGGCGAGGACCTCGACGTCGGCACCGCGCGCCTCGTCGAGCGGCTCGACCAGCTGCGCGACGAGGACGCCGCGACGCTGCCCGAGCGGGTCGTGGCCGAGCTCTCGCCCGGCGAGGACGACGTGGTCGCCCTCGCCGTGCGGGTCGGGGCCTGAGCTCGGGGCCTACAGGGCGGCGTACAGCGCCGACTCGAAGTCGCCGTAGAGCTTCCACGCCTCGTGCTCGCTGATGAACGGCAGCGAGTTCGTGTAGATCGACGCGCAGATCCCGGTGGAGCGGTCGATGAAGAAGTGCGTGTTGAGCAGGCCCGCCCAGGCCCCGGTCCACGCGCGACGCCGGCCCGGCACGTCGTCGGTGTTGAGCAGCAGGCCGTAGCCCCACGTCCAGCCCGGCCCGAGGTGCAGCACGTCGGTGGTCGCGGGGTCCGCCGTGGCGATCTCCTCGGGGAACGGGAGCCCGCCGAGCTGGTCGGAGAACGCGGCGTCGACGGTGTCCTGGCGGAGGATGCGGGCGCCGTCGAGCTCGCCCCCGCGCAGCAGCGCGCGCTCGAAGCGGATGTAGTCGCGCGGGGTGGAGTGCAGGCCGTGCCCGGCGGGCCACCACTCGGGCTCGTCGGGCAGGAAGTTGCCGGCCGACGTCCAGCCGCCGTCCTCGCCGCGGACGTGCACCGGGGACTTGTTGCCCTGCCGAGCGTCGTCGAGCAGGAACATCGTGTCGTCCATCCCCAGCGGGCCGGTGATGTTCTCCTTGAGGACGACGTCGAGCGTCGAACCCGCCACGGCCTCGACGACGAGGCCGAGCCAGTCGGTGTTGATGCCGTACTCGAAGCGGGTGCCGGGTTCGGCCACCATCGGCGCGAAGAGCGCCCGCCGGTCGCCGGGGACCACGTTCGGGTGGCCGGTGACCTGCTCGTACTTGGCCAGGTCCTCGTTCCAGAACCAGTAGCTCAACCCGGAAGTGTGGGTGACGAGCTGCCGGACCGTCGCCCGGCTCGCCGGTGCGCGCAGCCGCGGGGTGTCGCCGTCGAACCCCTCGAGCACCTGGATCTCGGCGAACTCGGGCCGGTAGTCCTCGACGGGCGCGTCGAGGTCGAGCTCGCCGCGCTCGACCTGCTGCAGCGCCGCGGCCGTCGCGACCATCTTGGTCATCGACATGATCCGGAAGTGGGTGCTCGCGGAGACCTCCTCCGAGTCCGCGCCGACCACGCGCGGCCCGGCGCCGCCCTCGTAGAACACCCCGTCGGCGTCCGCCGCGATGGCCGCGACGTGCGGGACGTCGCCCGTGTCGACCGCGGCCTGCAGCACGCCGTCGATCCCGGATCCGTCGATGGTCCTGCCCATGGTGTGGACTCCTCCCGCCGGGCGACGTCGCCCGGCTGATCCACTCAGTGTGCGCGGCGCCACACTGGGTCGCGACCCGACCGGGCGCGAGGAGGCACCGTGGCGCTGGAGTGGAACCCGTTGCTGATCGAGCAGGTCGACCGGCTGTGGCGCCACGCCTGGCGCCCGCGCCTGGACGGCCTCACCGACGAGCAGTACCTCTGGGAGCCCGCGCCGGGCGCCTGGAGCGTGCGCCACCGCGGCGAGGCGACGTCGCCGATGGCCACCGGCGCGGGCGACCTCGTCATCGACTTCGCGTACCCCGAGCCCGACCCGCCGCCGGTGACGACGATCGCCTGGCGGCTCGGGCACGTCGTCGTCGGCGTGCTGGCGATGCGGGTGGCCGGACACTTCGGCGGCCCGCCGGTCGACTACGCCAGCCACCACTACGCGGCGACGGCGGGCGAGGCGCTGGCCCAGCTCGACACGGCCTACGCGGCGTGGACGGCGGGCGTGCGCTCGCTCGGCGAGGACGGGCTGGCCGAGGCGTGCGGGCCGAGCGAGGGCCCGTTCGCCGAGGAGCCCATGGCGACGCTCGTGCTGCACATCAACCGCGAGCTGCTCCACCACGGCGCCGAGATCGCCCTGCTGATGGACCTGCACCGGGCGCGCTCGGCCTGATCGGGTGCCCGCGCCAGCGGGTAGCCGCGATCATGGCTGACACACGCGACGGACCCGAGCTGCACCCGATGACCGAGGAGCTGGCCTCCGGCAAGAACTTCGCCTCGGTGTCGACGATGCTGCCCAGCGGGCGCATCCAGACCCAGGTCCTGTGGGTCGGCATCAAGGACGGGTCGCTGGTGATCAACACCGAGACCCACCGGAAGCGCTACGAGAACATCGAGAAGGACGCGCGGATCACCGTGCTCATCCGCGACGAGCAGGACCCCTACCGCTACGCCGAGGTCCGCGGCCAGGTCGAGCGCACCACCACCGGCGAATAGGCCCGCCAGCACATCGACGAGCTGGCCCGGCGCTACACCGGCGACGACTACCCGCCCGACGCCATCAAGTCCGAGCGCGTGATCCTCTGGATCACCCCTGAGCGCCAGACGATCATCGACCAGAACGTCGACCTCAGCGACTGAGCGGCCCTCGGGCATCATGGTCGGCGATGGCGACCGGCGCGGCGGGGACGACGAGCACCACCGACGACCCGCCGAGCCCGGTCGCTCCGCCCGGCCCCCCGCGCTCGGGCCGCGGTCGCGCGCTCGGCGGGGCGGCCGGCGTGCTCGCCGCCACCCTGCTCGCCGTCCTCGCGCTGCGCCTGCCCACCGGCCGCCCGCTGGGCGTGGAGGACAACGGTGACGGCTACC
>CADCTH010000128.1 GCA_902805495.1 uncultured Actinomycetospora sp. | reverse complement strand
GGCCGCCGACGAGTCGATCCGCCGCGCCGAGGACCCGCTGCGCGTGGCCCGGGCGGAGGCGGCGGACGTCGCGGTGCTCAAGGTGGCCCCACTGGGCGGGGTGCGCGCGTCGCTGCGGGTGGCCGAGCGCATCGGGCTGCCGTGCGTCGTGTCGTCGGCGGTCGAGAGCTCGGTGGGCCTGGCCGCGGGGCTGGCGCTCGCCGGCGCGCTGCCGGAGCTGCCGTTCGCGTGCGGTCTGGGCACGGCGGACCTGCTCGCCGCCGACGTCGTCGCCGACCCGCTGCACCCCGTCGCCGGGGTCCTGACCGTGCCCCGCCGCCCGCCGGCGCCCGACGCCGGGCTCCTGGTGACGCACGCCGCCGACCCCGGGCGCCGCGACTGGTGGACCGACCGCCTGCGTCGGGTACAGGGGCTCCCATGAGCGACAAGGACGAGCGGCTCGAGGCCGGGCGCGAGATCGTGCGGGCCAAGCAGGACAAGGGCCTGACCTGGGCGGAGCTGGCCGCGACGCTGGACCGCTCGCTGGTCTGGACCACGTCGGCGCTGCTCGGGCAGCAGCCGCTCGACGCCGAGCAGGCGAAGAAGATCGGCGACGCGCTCGACCTCGACGAGGACGTCGTCGACGCCCTGACGCTGCCGCCGGTGCGCGGCGACCTCGCCCTCGACCCCACCGAGCCGGTCACCTACCGCCTGCAGGAGGCGCTGCAGGTCTACGGGTCGAGCATCCACGAGCTCATCCGCGAGGAGTTCGGCGACGGCATCATGAGCGCCATCGACTTCACCCTCGACTTCGAGCGCGTCGAGGACCCGAAGGGCGACCGGGTGAAGCTGACGCTCAACGGCAAGTTCCTGCCGTACAAGGTGTGGTAGCCACCCGGCGACACGCCGGGTCGCGGTGAGGGGGTCGCTCCCCGCGCGCGAGTAGCGTGCGGAGCGTGACCGCCGCGCCTCCGCAGAACACGGCGACCCCGCCCGAGTCGTCGGCCGGGGACGCCACGGCGGAGGCGGGCGCGTCGGCCGCGTCCGACCCGCGCCTCGAGCACGGGCCGCCCGAGCACGTCCGCACGGCGTTCGGCGTCCGGGAGGCCGTCCCGCAGCCGCGCCCCGACCTGCCCGGTCCGGCGTGGCGCTGCGACGGGCTGGTGCTGCGCCCGGTGGCCGACACGGTGCTCGCGGCCTGGTCCGCGGGAGCGATCGAGGAGCTCGCGACCCACGGTGTCGACGGGCTGCGCCTGGCGAAGCCGGTGCGGGCCTCCGACGGGCGTCGGGTGGTGGCCGGCTGGGCCGCCAGCCACGACGTCGCCGGGCGGGTCGAGCCGCGTCACGACGACGTCGTCGCCGCGTCCCTGCGCCTGCACCGGGCGACGTCGCGGCTGGAGCGCCCGCGCCTGGTCGACGACCGCGACGACCTGCTCGCCCGCGCGCGCCGCGCCGCGTTCGGCGAGAAGGAGGTCACGCTCGACCCGGAGACCGGCGGGACGCTGTTCGCCGAGCTCGCGCGGCGCCGCCGCCCGCTGAGCCGCCCGTCCCAGCTGGTGCACGGCGACCTGTTCGGCACCGTGCTGTTCGACCCGTCCGACCCCGGCGCCCCGCCCGCGGTGCTCGACCTGGTGCCGTTCTGGCGGCCCGTCGAGTGGGCGGCCGCGGTGGTGGTGGTCGACGCGCTGGCCTGGGGCGGCGCCGACCCCGGCATCACCACGCGGTGGTCGCACCTCGTCGAGTGGCCGCAGGTGCTGCTGCACGCCCTGCTCTTCCGCCTGGCCGTGCACGCCCAGCACCCGTCGTGCACCCGCGAGTCGCTGCACGGCCTCGAGCACGCCGCGCGCCTCGTCAGCAGCCTGCTGCCGCTGTAGATCGCCCGGCGTGACGGGCGACGCACCGCGCTTCGTCTCGTCGCAACGCGTGGTCACGCCCCGGTAACACGCGGTTCCTAGCGTCACGCCGCATGACCGGGAGCAGCCTGCTGCGGGGACGCTGGATCGACGACTGGCGTCCCGAGGACGAGTCGTTCTGGCGGTCGACCGGCAGGAAGGTCGCGAACCGGAACCTGTGGTTCTCGGTGCTCTCCGAGCACATCGGGTTCTCGATCTGGTCGATGTGGTCGGTCCTGGTCCTCTTCATGCCCGAGGCGACCTACCACATCGACACCGCCGGGAAGTTCTTCCTCGTCTCGGTGCCCACGCTGGTCGGCGCGGTCCTGCGCCTGCCCTACACGATGGCCGTGGCGGTCTTCGGCGGGCGCAACTGGACGATCATCAGCGCCGCGCTGCTGCTCGTGCCCACGATCCTCGCCGCCGTCGTGGTGCAGCCGGGCACCTCGTACACGACGTTCATCATCGTGGCGATCTTCGCCGGGGTCGGCGGCGGCAACTTCGCCTCGTCGATGACCAACATCAACGCCTTCTTCCCCGAGAAGCAGAAGGGGTCGGCGCTCGGCATCAACGCCGGCGGCGGCAACCTGGGCGTCGCGGTGGTCCAGCTGATCGGCCTGCTGATCATCGCGACCGCCGGGACGGGCGCGCCGCGGATCCTCCTCGGCATCTACATCCCGCTGATCGTGGTCGCGACGGTCTGCGCGGCGCTGTTCATGGACAACCTGTCCTCGGTGCGCAACGACACGGGCGCGCTGAAGGAGGCCACCCGGGACGCGCAGACCTGGATCCTCTCGTTCCTCTACATCGGGACGTTCGGGTCGTTCATCGGCTACAGCTTCGCGTTCGGTCTCGTGCTGCAGACCCAGTTCGGCCGCACCCCGCTGCAGGCCGCGGCCGTCACGTTCATCGGGCCCCTGCTGGGCTCGCTGATCCGGCCCGTCGGCGGTTGGCTGTCCGACCGCGTCGGCGGCACGTTGGTGACCTCCTGGAACTTCGTCGCCATGGCCGTCGCGTCGCTGGTCTGCATCGGGGCGTCGGCGATCGAGTCGCTGACGATCTTCACGATCGGCTTCGTGCTGCTGTTCGTCACCTCGGGCATCGGCAACGGCTCGGTCTACAAGATGATCCCGGCGGTCTTCCGCACCAAGGCCCTGGCCGCGACCGAGGAGCGCGGGTGGGACCAGGAGGCGGCGCTGCTGTGGGCCCGCCGCATCTCCGGGGCGGTCATCGGGATCGCGGGCGCGATCGGGGCCTTCGGCGGCCTGCTGCTGAACCTCGCGTTCCGCTCCTCGTTCCGGGCCACCGGCAGCGGCACCCCGGCCTTCTGGTCGTTCGTCGCCTTCTACGCGGTGTGCTTCGTCGTCACCTATGCGGTCTACATGCGGTCCGGCAGGACGGCGACCGACCCGAGGACCGGTACCCGCCTGTCCTACGCCCAGGTCTGAGCGGCACCGCGGACGGGACGGGGCCGTACCCTGTGCGTGTGGCGCGTGACGGAGGTGAGCGTCCGCTGTCGGGCTGGCGGGTCGGGGTGACGGCCGACCGCCGCGCCGACGACCAGCTCGACCTGCTGCGCCGCGAGGGCGCCGAGGTCGTGCACGGACCCACCATGCGGATCGTCCCGCTCGAGGACGACGCGCAGCTCGCCGAGACCACCCGCGCGCTGCTCGCGGACCCGCCCGCGGTGGTCGTCGCCACCACCGGGCAGGGGTTCCGGGGGTGGCTGTCGGTCGCCGAGCAGTGGGGGCTGGGCGAGGCGCTGCACGAGCTGCTGGCGTCGGCGACGGTGCTCGCGCGCGGGCCGAAGGCGCGCGGGGCGATCCGCGGGGCGGGGCTGCGCGAGGCCTGGTCGGCGGACGCGACGGAGTCGTCGCCGGAGGTCCTGTCGCACCTGCTGGGCGAGGGGGTGGACGGGGTGCGCATCGCGGTGCAGCTGCACGGCGACCCGATGACCGACTTCCTCGACGCGCTGCGCGATGCCGGCGCTGATCTGGTGACGGTGAGCGTCTACCGGTGGGAGCCGCCGCCGGACCTGCCCGCGGTCGACGCGCTGCTCGACGCGATCGTCGCCCGCGAGGTCGACACGGTGACGTTCACCAGCGCGCCGGCGGTCGAGGGGCTGGTGCACCGGGCGCAGGCGCGGGGGCAGCGCTCGGCCGTGATCGAGGCGTTGCGGTCGCGCGGGGTGCTGGCGTGCTGCGTCGGGCCGGTGACCGCGGCGCCGCTCGCGCGCCTGGGCGTGGAGGGCATCGCGCCGGAGCGCTTCCGGCTCGGGGCGATGGTGAAGCGGCTCGAGGAGCACGCCCTGTCCGCGTCCGTCTCGCCGACCACCGTGCCGTGACGCCGCCGGCGCTGCTGCTGCTCGCGCACGGGACACAGGACGCCGCGGGGCAGGCGACCTGGGAACGCCTGCGTGACGCCGTGGCGTGGGCGCTGCCGGCGGTCGCGGTGCGCCTGGCCTACGCCGACGTGGTGAGCCCGACGACGGCCGAGGCGCTCGCGGAGCTCCCGGGGCCGGTCGTGGTGGTGCCCGCGTTCCTCGCGTCCGGCTACCACGTGCGCGTCGACGTGCCCGAGCAGCTCGCGGCGACCGGCGGCGACGACGTGGTCGTGGCCGCGCCGTTCGGGCCCGACCCGGCGCTGGTCGGTGTACTGCTCGACCGCCTCGCGGAGGCCGGGGCGCAGCCGGGCGACACCGTGGTGCTGGCGGCCGCCGGCTCCCGCGACCCCGTGGCCCAGGACGACCTGCGCACCGCGGCGGCGCTGCTCACCGCGCGGGTGGGGCACGAGGTGCCGGTCGGCTACATCGCGGGCGGCGAGCCCCGCGTGGCCGCGGTGGTGGCGTCGTCGGCGCCGCGGGGCGAGCGGGTCGTGGTCGCGACGTGGCTGCTCGCGCCCGGGGCGTTCCACCGCTGGCTCGCCGACGCCGGGGCCGCCGTGGTCGCCGAGCCGCTGGGCGAGCACCCGGACGTCGTCGCGGTGGCGGTCGCGCGGTACCGCGCGGCGATCCGACCGAGGCCCGCCGAGGTGGCGTCGTGAGCCCCGCCGGCGTCCCCGCGGTGGGGCTCGCGGTGCACCTCTACGCGTCCGACGGGCGCTGGATCGCGTGGTACCTGCCGGGGCTGCCGTACGTGTGGGACACCGGCGGGCGCTGGATCGGGTGGTTCCCGTGGGCCGACTCCGCCGACCAGACCGAGCGGGACGACGTCCTCGACCCGCACGACACCTACCTCGGCACGGTCGTCGGCGACCGGCTCCTCGCGCGGACCGCCCGCCGCCCCCGCCCGGTCCTGACACGCGTGCCCGAGCCCCAGCGTCCGGTCGGACCACCGGACGTCAACCGGGCGCTCGCGCTGCCTCCCCCGATCGGCTACACGGACATCGACGCTCAGCGACTCTCCGGCGACTGAGCGCACCCCCGGTGTTTACGGGTGGTCACGACCGGGTGATGCTTGGCCCATGAGTCTCGGGCGGGTCATCGGCACCATCGTCGTGATCCTCGTCCTGTACGCGATCGTCACCGCGCCCCAGGAGGCGGCGAGCTCCGTACAGGGTGGGGCGTCGACCGCCGCCGACGCGGGCTCGTCGATCACGGTGTTCTTCTCGAGCATCGTCGACGACGTCGCGAACTCCACCGGCGCGCGCTCGGACACGGGGATCGGGGACCCGGTGTACCCGGCCGGCGGCGTGGAGACGGGCGACGGCTCCACCCCCACCGCCCCCTGACCGGTGCCTCATGGCGCACGGGAATGGCGGACGGGCTGTGCCAGCGTGGGGGCCACGCTGGCGTTGAACGCCAGGAAATCCCCCAGCTCGCCAAGCGCCAGGATCACCGGAGTCGCGGCACGGCGTCCACGTAGGTCGCCTGCGGCGCCGGGAGCGCGGCGGCCACGGCCAGACCGTCGAGCACGTCGCGCAGGGTGCCGTCGGGGTCGTCGCGTCGCTGGGCGGGCCGGGTGCTCAGCACGTGCAGCCCGACACCGCGCAACGCCCGCTGTCGCCGCAGGGTGGTCTCGACCTGGTCGGGCGTCGCGAAGTGGTACTCGACGGAGTCGATCTCCCAGGCGAAGCCGAGCTCCTCGACGAGCACGTCGACGATCCCGATCTGGTGACCGCGGAGGTCGTGCACGGCCACGTTGAAGCGCGCCGGCGGGAGGTCCGGCTGGGCGAGCCACCACGCCTTCGCGTCGAACTCCGCGGGGGACCAGACGTCGGCCCCGGCGGCGTGCAGGACGGCACGGGGAGCCGCGCTGCCCTTCCGGCACCCGGCGTCCAGCTCCTCGAGCAGCTGCGCGGGCACGAGCAGCCGCCGGCGGATCGGCTCGGCCAGCACGGTGGCGATCTCCCGCGGATCCTTGAGCAGGCGGACCTCGTCGAGCACCGCCCGGCCGAGCGGGGCGACGGCGAGTCCCTCGCGCTCGACCCCGCGCGGCATCCGCGAGGTCCGCTCGACGTGGAAGATGCCCCAGCTCCGCACCTGGGTGCTGTGCGGGATCAACAGGTGCACCCGCGTCGGCGCGGGCCCGGCGCGCATCCCGTGCAGGCGCAGCGCGGCCCCTCCCGTGATCAGCGCGTCGTCCCCGCCGTGGAGCAGCGCGGCGATCAGCTGTTGTCGCCAGGTCGGGGTGCCGTTGTGCAGGGCCGCGATGCCGGGGCCGAGCCGCTGCCAGGGCTCGCCGTCGCGGCAGCGGCGGTAGGACGTGGACTCGGGCACCCCGAGGCGCTCCAGTTCCCGGACGGCGATCACGCCGTCGTTGCTCGCCGCCCTCAGCACCTCGGGCGCGATCGCCCAGTCACCTCTGCGCATGCGGTGACCGTGGCCGACCCGGCGCGCCGAGCGTGAGCGGTGGCCGTTCCCCCTGTGGACGCATCCGGCCGATGGGGACAACTCGTGGCCGTGGTGAGCGGGGGGATTTCCTGGCGTTGAACGCCAGCGTGGCCCCCACGCTGGCACTCGGAACGAGCGCCCGGGTCACCGCGACGCAACACCGGCCGCACGCCGACCCGCCCTCGTAGTCACGAGGAAACACTTCGGAAATCGCCGGTTGGTGTGCTGAGCGCAGCGAGGAGCAGGCCGGTCCGGCCCGCGACCACCCCGCACCCCGAGATCACCTCGTGCCCGGGCCACGTCCGGGTGCCGAGGGCGCACCACTCAGCGGCCCCCGAGGGAGAACACCAGCATGACCAGCACCGAGCTCTCCGACGTCGAGCAGAAGAGCCTCGAGGAGATCCCGCACCCCTCGCTGCCCGAGGGGTCGAGCATCTACGGCGGCACCAAGGTCTTCCCCGACCTGCAGGCGGAGAACGGCGAGACCTACTTCACCCTCGTGCACGGCATCGCCCACGAGTCGTCGGTCAGCTTCGTCGCCGTCCTCCAGGCCACCCGCGCGCTGCGCAAGGGCTTCGAGACCGCGATCTACTTCTACGGCCCCGGCTCGCTGAACTGCCTGGCCACGCGCGGCTTCCCCACCACGGGCACGTCCGCCTTCCCCGGCGAGCACAACATCAACGACCAGCTCAAGACGTTCATGGCCGAGGGCGGCAAGGCGTACTGCTGCCGCTTCGGGCTCTCGCTGCACGGCGCGCGCGAGGAGGACCTCATCGAGGGCGTCATCCCCACGCACCCGCTCGACGTCCAGGACGCGCTCATCCACTACGCCCGCAAGGGCGCGATCATCAACTCGACCTACCAGCTCTGACCCGTGCGGCCGGTGCGGGGACGACGCGCCCCCGCACCGCGCCGGTGACACGTCCCGTCGCGAGCCAGGAGGTCCGTCGATGTCCCGCACCGAGCACCCGACCGATCTCGCACTGTCCGCCCGCAGCGAAGTGGCCGTCCGCGGCGTCGCGATCGACCCTCCCCGCACCACGGTGAGCCTCGGCTCGACCATCCCCCTGCGCCGCCCCGGGGGCGCCGGCCCGTCCGCCGACGGGCACGTGCTGGTCGACGGGCTCAAGACGACGATCCCGCTCGACCCGACGAGCCCCTATCGCCTCCGCGGCGGGCGCCTCGTGCGCACCGGCCCCGACGGCGGGGTCACCGACCTCGGCGTCGAGGTCACCACCGTCGCCCGCCCCGCGTTCTACGACCTCACCACCGCCGACGGCGTGCCCTACGAGCAGATCGCCCGCCTGCACGGCGACGACGTCCTCGCGACGACGGTCGTGCAGACCTGCGTGCGCTACGGCGAGCAGGACCGCTGCCGCTTCTGCGCCATCGAGCAGCCGCTGAGCACCGGCGCCACCACCGTGGTGAAGACGCCCGAGCAGCTCGCCGAGGTGGCTGCGGCCGCGGTCCGCCTCGACGGCGTGGAGCAGATGGTGCTCACCACGGGCACGTCGAACGGCCGCGACCGCGGCGCCCGCCACCTCGCCCGCTGCGTGCGGGCGATCAAGGCCGCGGTGCCGGCGCTGCCGGTCCAGGTGCAGTGCGAGCCGCCCGCGCCGTCGGACCTCGCCGCGCTCGCCGAGCTCCGCGACGCCGGCGCCGACGCGATCGGCATCCACGTCGAGTCGCTCGACGACGCCGTGCGCGCCCGCTGGATGCCGGGCAAGGCGAGCGTCCCGCTGAGCCAGTACCGGCTCGCCTGGGACGAGGCCGTGCGCCGGTTCGGGGCGAACGCCGTGTCGACCTACCTCATCGTCGGGCTCGGCGAGGACGCCGACGAGCTGGTCGCCGGCGCCGCCGAGCTCGTCGAACGCGGCGTCTACCCCTTCGTCGTCCCCTACCGCCCGATCCCGGGCACGCTCGCCTTCGCCGACGGCGACCCCGCGCCCGACCCCGAGCTGCTCGCCGAGGTCACCGCACGCGTCGCCGAGGTCCTGCAGGCCGCCGGGATGCGCGGCGCCGACCAGGCCGCCGGGTGCGCGGCGTGCGGCGCGTGCTCGGCCCTGTCCGCGGCGGGGGGCTGAGGACCGTGTCGATCCTCGACCACTCGTTCGGATTGAGCGCCGCCGACGAGATCCTCGGCGGCCGCACCCGCCGCCCGGCTCGCGACGTGGTGATCGGCGAGGCGCCGGCCGTCGACGCCCGCCACCCCGACGTCGTCGCGCACCGGGCGCTGCGGCGCGCGGTGTTCGTCGACGAGCAGGGCCTGCGCCCGGGCGACGCCGCCGGCGACCTCGACGTCCACGACCACGACCCGCGCGCGATCGTGCTCGTCGCCCGTGACGGCGCGGGCGAGGTCCTCGGCGGCGTGCGCCTCGCGCCCGCCGACCCCGACGCCGCGCGCCCGACCTCGGCTGGTTGAACGGCAGCCGCCTCGTCGTGTCGCCCACGGCACGTCGACGGGCCGGGGTGCGCGTCGGCGCCGCGCTCGTC
>CADCTH010000127.1 GCA_902805495.1 uncultured Actinomycetospora sp. | reverse complement strand
TCCTGGCGGGCCGTGCCGAGGGGGAAGAAGCCGCCGCCGTGCGCGGCCAGCACCCGGACGCCGGGGGCGGCGTCGAGCACCCCCGACGCGACGAGCCGCGAGAGCGCCACGGTGGTCTCGACCGGGTTCCCGACGGCGTTCGACAGGTAGCCGACGTCGAGGCGCTCGCCGAGCGTGCAGCCCCACGGGTGGACGAAGACGACCGCCTCGAGCTCCGAGGCCGCCGCCCAGAACCCCGCCAGCGCCGGGTCGTCGAGCTCGCGGCGCACCCCGTCGGGGCCCGTGACGTACGTCGACACCTCGACCCCGCGCAGTCCCGCGCCCATCGCGGCGCGCAGGACGTCGACCGCGAGGTCGGGGTGCTGCAGCGGCGCGGTGCCGAGCCCGACGAGCCGCTCGGGGGCCGCGGCGCAGTGCGCGCCCACCCCGTCGTTGACCGCCGCCGCGTACCGGGCCGCCAGGTCGCGCTCCGCCCACGTGTGGTGGATCGGCATCGGGCTGACCAGCTGGACGTCGATCCCGGCCGCGTCCATCGCAGCGAGCCGCGCGTCCACCGACGTCAGCGCCGGGAACAGGCCCGCGATCTGCTCCCGGTTGACCCGCGCCGACGCCGGACCCGCGGCGCGGGCCTCGTCGGCGCGGGCGGTGGCGAGCGCGGGCTCGTCGGCGACGAGGCCCTCGGCCGCGGGCACGAGGACGTGCGCGTGGACGTCGACGGTGGGCCCGACGGTGGGGTCGGTCATGCGTGCTCCCGGTGGCTGGGGCGGGTGCGGGGACGCGGGCGGGCGCCGGGGATCGCGACGGGCTCGACGCCGGCCACGATGCGACTGGCCAGCGTGCCGATGCCCTCGACCTCCAGGGTCACGACGTCGCCCGGGGCCAGCGGCGGCAGGTCCTCGCGCGAGGTCCCGCGGCCCCACAGCTCGCCCAGGCAGCCGCCGTTGCCGCAGGTGCCGGAGCCGAGCACGTCGCCGGGGCGCACCTCGGTGCCGCGCGAGGCGTAGGCGACGAGGTCGCCGAAGGGCCAGCCCATGTTCGACAGCAGGTCCTCGCCGACCACGCGCCCGTTGACCGCCGCGGTGAGCGCCAGGTCGAGGAAGCCCTCGGTGTCCGGCGAGAACGCGTCGGCGGTCACGAGCCAGGGGCCCAGGGTCGTTGCGGTGTCCTTGCCCTTCGCCGGGCCCAGGCCGACCTGCATCTCGCGGGCCTGCACGTCGCGGGCCGACCAGTCGTTGAGGATCGTCAGCCCCGCGACGTGGCCCCACCCGTCGCCCGGGGCGACGTCGCGGCCGGTCCGCCCGATCACCGCGGCGACCTCGAGCTCGAAGTCGAGCACCGCGCAGCCCGGGGGCACCGGCACGTCGTCGGCGGGGCCGAGCGTCGCGTAGGGGTTGGAGAAGTAGAACGTCGGCGCGTCGTACCAGGCCTCGGGGAGGCCGGCCAGGTTCCGCATCCCCTCGACGTGCTCCTCGAACGCCACGAAGTCCCGCACGGTCGGCGGTTCCAGCGGCGCGAGCAGGCGCACGTGGGCGAGGGGGAGCGGCCGGGCGCGCCGCGCATCGCGCCCGGCCTCGGTCAGGTCGCCCGCGCGCAGCAGCTCGAGCAGGGTCACCCGTCGCTCGAGCAGGTGCACCCGCTCGTCACCGGGGTCGCCCTCGACGACGCCGACGCGCGGGCCGGCGTCGGTGGCCACCGTCGCGAGGCGCATCAGACGGGCGGCGCGACGAAGACGCCGCGGTCGGGGTCGTTGAACGACTTCTTGGCGACGAACTCGCTCATCGGGTTCGCGGTGCCCCACTGGTCGGAGACCATCGGGTCGCTGATGTCGTGCAGGCTCGGGTGCCAGGTGTCCTCGTCGAGGGTCTCCAGCTCCGTCGTGTACTCGACGGTGTTGCCGTGCGGGTCGAGGAAGTAGGAGAACGTGTTGTTCCCGGCCATGTGCCGGCCCGGGCCCCACACCTTCTCGACGCCGGCGCGCAGCAGCCGGCCGGTGCCGCGCATGTACTCGTCGATGCCGCGCATCTCGAACGACGCGTGGTGCAGCGACACGTGCGGGCAGCGCGCGATGGCCAGCGAGTGGTGCTGGGGGTTGCAGCGCAGGAAGTACATCATCTCGCCCATGTGCGGGGAGGTGAGCGTGTCGGAGAGCTTGAAGTCGAGGTGGCGGTCGTACCAGGCCAGCAGCGCCTCGGGCTGCGGCGAGTTGATCACGACGTGGGAGAGCTTCACCGGCACCGACTCGCCCTCGGCGATCTTCCGGTGCGGGCGCACCGCGACGTCGGAGGACACCTCGATCGTGCGGCCCTCGAGGTCGAAGAACCGGAAGCCGTAGCCGCCACCCGGGGTCTGCAGCTTGTCGGGGGTGCTGACGAGGGTGACGCCCTCGCGGCCGAGCTTCTCGGCCAGGGCGTCGACGTCGGCGGCCGTCTCGGCGCCGAACGCGATGAGGTCGACGCGCTTCTCGGCGTCGGCGCGCAGGCGCACCTGGTACTGCTCGGGCGAGCCCTCGGCGGCGAGGAACGCGATGCCGGTGTCGGTGGTCTCGGGGCTGAGCTTCCACAGGTCGCTGTAGAAGGCGAGCTGGCGGTCGAAGTCGGGCACGCCGAGGTCGACGTGCCGGAGGTGGGTGATCAGGCGGTCCATGGTCGTTCTCCTCAGGGACGCTGGGTCAGGAGGGCGGCGGTGCGGCCCATGAGGCCGGGCACGTCGGCGGTGCCGCCGGCCTGGGGCGGGGGTTCGTGGGTCAGCAGCCAGCGCGCGAGCTGCACGGACCCGTCGACGACCGTGCGGGCGCGCGGCAGGCGGCGGTCGACGTAGGCGGCCAGGGCGGTCTCGAGGTCGTCGGCGCCGAGCAGCTCGTCGGCCAGCAGGACGGCGTCCTCGAGGGCCTGCGCGCAGCCCTGGGCCAGGGTGGGCGGGCAGGAGTGCGCGGCGTCGCCGGCGATGACCACGCGGCCGCGGTGCCAGGGCGCCTCGACGACGTGGGACTCGAAGTGCGTGTAGTTGATGCGCGCCGCGTCGGTCATCCGCTCGCGGATGTCGACCCACGGTCCGCCGTACTGCCCGGCGAGGTCGCGCAGCGTGGCCAGCTGCTCGTCGGGGGACAGGCCGGTGCGGTCCTGGGCGTCCTCGACGAGGTAGGCGTAGATGCTGTCGGCGCCGGTGGGGCAGTAGCCGGCGATGTAGGCGGCGCCGCCGTAGGTGAGGTCGGTGCGCTCGATCGACGCGGGCCGGGACGTGAAGACCCGCCAGATGCCCATGCCCACCGGGTCGACGGCGGCCGGGATGCCCGCGAGCTCGCGGACCCGCGAGCGCACGCCGTCGGCGCCGACGACCAGGTCGTAGTGGCCCGACGAGCCGTCGGAGAACGCGACGTCGCCGTCGGGGGAGACGCTGGTGACCGTGGTGGCGAGGCGGACCTTCGTCCCGACGTCGACGGCGCGGTCAAGCAGCAGGCGCGCCAGCTGCGGGCGGGGCATGCCGACGGTGGCCGGGAGGTCGTCGCCGCCGGTGCGGGAGTCGGGGATCTCGGCGAGCACGCTGCCGTCGGGCGTGCGCAGCCCGAGGACGTCGAACGCGTAGCCGTGCGCCAGGACCCCGTCGAGCACCCCCAGGTCGCGCAGGGCGCGCAGGGCGTTGCCCTGCAGCGTGATGCCCGAGCCGGTGGTGGCGACGTCGGGCTTGATCTCGACGAGGTCGACGGCGACGCCCGCCTCGGCGAGCAGGATCGCGGTGGCACAGCCGGCGGCCCCGCCGCCGACGACCAGGACGGACTGCACTGCGGTCATGGCGGCGCTCCTACTTGACGGCGATCGGGTTGACCGGGGCGCCGACGGCGCCGGTGATGCGCAGGGGTGCGGCGGTGAGGAAGAAGTCGAAGCGGCCGTCGGCCGCGCAGTCGTCGGCGAGCGCCTCCAGGTCCCACATCTCGCCCAGGAACAGGCCCAGGTGCGGGATCGCGATCTGGTGCAACGGCTGGAACGACTCGTCGAACTCGTTGGGCCGCACCTCGACACCCCAGGTGTCGGTGGCGATCGCGGCGATGCCGGTGTCGTGCAGCCAGTCGGCGGTGGTGAACGACAGGCCCGGCGCCGGGCCGCCGGCGTAGCCGCCCCACCCCTCGCGCCGCGTGCGGGCGTACTGGCCGGTGCGCACGCAGACGATGTCGCCCTCGCCGACCGCGACGCCGTGCGCGGCGCGCGTGGCCTCGAGGTCGTCGGCGGTGATCGGGTACGCGTCGGGCAGCTCGCCGCGCTCGTCGCCCAGCACCCGCCCGACGTCCAGCAGCACCCCGCGCCCGGCGAGGTGCGCCGCGGCGGTCTCGATGCCGGTGACGCGGTCGCCCGCGCTGGTCACGACGTCGGCGGCGGCGCGGCCGTTCCAGGCGCGGCCGTGGTCGAAGATGTGGCCCAGCCCGTCCCACTGCGTCGAGCACTGCAGCGGCATCGCGATGACGTCGTCGGCGCCGCCGAGCCCGTGCGGGAACTCGCCGTCGAGGGCCTCGCGGCCGGTGTCGAGCATCGTGTGCACGGGGTTGGTGCGGCGCCGCCAGCCGCGCTGCGGGCCCTCGGCGTCGAACGGCTGGGACAGCGAGAACGTCGCCCCGCGCCGCACGCACGCCGCGCCGTCGAGGCGCTGGGCCGTGGTGAGCAGGTTCAGCGAGCCCAGCACGTCGTCGGCTCCCCAGCGGCCCCAGCGGGACACGCGGGCGGCGACGGCGGCGATCGCGTCCTCGGGCTCGGCGGGGTCGAAGCCGGCGGCCCGGAGCGCGGTGGTGTCGGTGACGGGGGTGGTGGTGGGGGTGCTCACCGCTCGGCCACCACACGGGTCTGCTGGGCCCCGAGCCCGGTGATCGTCCCGTGCATGACGTCGCCGTCGCGCAGCAGTCGGCCGTGGGCCATGCCGTTGCCGGCGGGGCTGCCGGTGAGGACGAGGTCGCCGGGGCGCAGCGGCGTGATCTCCGAGGCCGCGGCCACGAGGGCGGCGACGTCGAAGAGCATGTCCTTCGTGGTCTCGTCCTGCATCACGCTGACGTCCAGGCGCAGCGTGATCCGCAGGTCCGAGGGGTCGACGTCGCGGGCGGGCACGAGCCACGGGCCCAGCGGGGTGAACCCGGGACCGTTCTTGGCGCGGAACCAGTCGGTGCCGATCTCGGGCATGTCCCGGCGGAACACCTGATCGCGGGCGGTGAGGTCGTTGGCGATCGTGTAGCCCGCGACGTGGTCCAGGGCGTGCTCGCGGTCGACGCGGAACGCCTCGCGGCCGATGACCGCGGCCAGCTCGAGCTCCCAGTCGAACTGCGTGGTCCACGACGGGATCACGACGTCGTCGTAGGGCCCGGTGACCGCCGAGGGCAGCCCGACGAACAGGTACGGCGTCCCGTCGGCGGCCCGGCGGTCCATCATCTCCGCGACCTCGGCCCGGATCTCGGCGTCGGGTCGGGTGCCGCGCTCGGCGTGGTGCGCGGCGGCGAGGTCGACGACGTGCGTGCGGTAGTTCGCGCCGGACTGGAGGATCTGGCCGGGCTCCAGCGGGGCGTGCACCGCGAGCTGGTCCAGCGGGGTCCCGGGCCGATCGGTCAGCGCGTCGAGGCGCGGCAGGACCCGGTCCCAGTCGGCGAGCAGGGCCCGCGCCGTCACCGGTCCGGACACGACGTCGGTGTCGGTGAGGTCGACGACGGTGTCGCCGTCGGTCACCAGGCCGGTGAACCGGCGGCCGTCCCCGTCCGAGAACGTGCCCAGTCTGATCCCGACCATCCGGTCCTCCCGCGACGCCGCCGATGTGCTCGACGACCACGATGCGGGCGCGGGCGGGCGAGCCGGAAGGCCGAACCGCTGATGACCGGCATCGGCCGGGGTGATGCCCGACCGTTGGCCCGGCGCGCCGGGTCCGGTATCCCTACGGGGTGACCGAGGGCGGCGGAGCGGTGCGGCTACCCGTCCGGCTCGTCAACCTGGACCTCAACCTGCTGCTCTCGCTGCGCGCCCTGCTCACCGAGCGGAACGTGACGCGCGCGGCCGCCGCGCTCGGGCTCTCCCAGCCCGCCGTCAGCGCCGCGCTGGCCCGGCTGCGCCGCCACTTCGGTGACGACCTGCTCGTGCGCGTCGGCAACCGCTACGAGCTCACGCCGCTGGCGCTGCGGCTGGTGGAGCGCACGGAGCGGGCGGTGGGCGGGATCGAGGAGGTCTTCTCCGCGGCGCCCGACTTCGACCCCCTCTCGACCGCCCGCGAGTTCACCCTGCTCGTCTCCGACTACGCGACGCGCGTGCTCGGCGTGCCGCTCGCGGCCGCGCTGGCCGCCCGCGCGCCGCGCGCCCGGCTCGTGCTGCGCCCGCACAGTCCCGAGGACGTCGTCGGCGCGGCCGAGCGCCTGCGCCCGGTCGACGGGATGGTCATGCCGCACGGGTTCATCGACGAGCTGCCCTACCTCGACCTCTACGAGGACCGCTGGGTGGTGCTCGCGGCGACGGACAACGCGCGGGTCGGCGACGTCGTCACGCTCGACGACCTCGCCGCGCTGCCGTGGGTGACGATCTACCACCGGCCGACGGCGTTCACCCCCGCCAACCTGCAGCTGCGCACCCTCGGCATCGAGCCGCGCGCCCAGGTGGTCGTCGAGTCCTTCCTGCCGGTGCCCGACCTCGTCGCCGGCACCGAGCGCGTCGCCCTGGTCCAGGCGCGGCTCGCCGCGCGGCTGGGCCCGGACGCCGGCGTGCGGGTGCTGGCCCCGCCGTTCGACGTCGGGCCCCTGCTCGAGGCGCTGTGGTGGCACCCGGTGCACGACACCGACCCCGCGCACACCTGGTTCCGGGGCCTCGTCGCGGAGGTGGCGGCGGGGCTGCCCGGAGCGGGTGTGCTCAGGGACTGAGCGCCGGGCGCGCGCGGGCGGGGGCGACGGTGACGTCGCCGGCGCCGGTGCGGGCCCGCACGGACAGATGCCGGTCGGCGGGAGCGCTCCCGGCGGGGCGTTCCCGCTGGACCGGCAGCTCGCTGTGCACGCGGCCCGCCCCGGCGCGCAGCTCGACCCGCGCGTCCACGCCCGGGTGGACGCCCACCCAGACCGTGCCGACGCCGGTGCCGATCTCGACGTCACCGGCCACCGCGTCGGCGACCTCCACGTCGCCCGCAGCGGCGCGCACCGCCACGTCGGCGCGCACCTCGCCGAGCCGGATGCGCCCGGCGCCGGTGGTGATCTCGACGGGCGCGAGCACGCGGTCGAGGCGCACACCGCCCGCGCCGCCCCGCAGGGTCAGCGGCCCCTCCAGGCGCCGGACGTGCACCTCGCCCGCGCCGCAGCGCAGGTCGGCGCGCCCGGTGACCTCGTCGAGGGTGACCTCGCCGGTCCCGCGCACCGACACCTCGGCCGCGGAGCCCTCGACGACCACCCGCGCGGCGCCGGCCCGCACCCGCACCTCGCTGCCCTCGGAGGCGCGCACGGTGACCGCGAGCGGGACCCCGCGCAGGGCGAGGTCCCGCGGTCCGCGGACGGTGAGCCGGCGGGCGTCGGCGTCCCAGTCGAGCGTCGTGGCCGCGACGGCGGCGTCCGCGCGCTCCTCGGGCGACGACACGCCGCGCTCGCTGCCGCCCAGGAGGCCGGAGAGGCCGAACAGGCCCGCGAGCCCGGCCAGCCCCTGCAGGCCCTGCAGCCACCCGACCGGGGCGTCGGGGTCGAGCTCGACGCGGGCCCGGACGGCGGTGGCGTCGGCGATCCCGCCGGCCTCGGCCAGGTGCACGCGCACCGAGCCCGCGTCGAGCGCGAGGTCGAGGGTCGCCGGGCCCGCGCCCGTGCCGGTGACCTCGCGTCCCGGGGCGGTCATCCCCGGACCCACCCGTCGACGCCGCCGCCGCCGGGGCCGTCGTCACCGGGCTCCTCGCTGCCGGGCCTGTCGCTGCCGGGGGAGTCGGTGCCCGGCGTGGTGCCCGGCGTGGTGTCCGTCGGGGTGCTGTCGGTCGGGGTCGTCGGGCCCGTGGTCGGGCTGCCGGGCGAGCTGCCGGACGAGCTGCTGGGGGAGCCGCCGTCACGGGCGGCCCGGCCCGCGTCCCACCCGGAATCCCAGCTCCCGCCGGCGTCTCCACCCATTTCTCCACCCGTGTCCCCACCGGTGTCGCCGGAGCCCCAGCCGCCCCAGCCGCCGCGGCCTCCGTGCTGGCGCAGCGCGCCCTGGACGGCCTGGCCGATCCAGGAGTTCAACGACATGCCCTGGGCGGCCGCCGCACGCTCGGCCTGGCCCTTGATCTGGTCGACGAGGCGCAGCGTCATCCGCGAGATGTCACCGACGTCGGGGCCACCGCGGCCCCCGAATCCCTGCCCGAAGCCCTGGCCGCCGCCGCCGCCGAAGGCGCCCCAGGGTCCGTCGCCGCCCCCGGGGAAGCCGGGTCCGGGCGGCGGCGGGGGCGTGGGGCGGTGTGGCCCGTTCGAGCCGCCCGACGGGGCGCCCGCGAACGGCGAGGACGCCGGGCCGGCGAAGAAGCCCCCGTCGTCGGACGAGGGGTTCCGGTCGACGACGACCTGCACCTCGCGGCCCGAGAGCCGCAGGGAGACCGAGCGGTCGCCGAGGGACTCGCTGACCTCGCCGGCCAGGTCGGAGAGGGCGTTCATGAGCGCCAGGCGCACGGCCGGCTCGAGGGCGGCGGCGAGCGAGTTGCCCGCGCGGGTGGTCGCCTCGTCGCCGACCGCGGCGGCCGCGGCGAGGTCGTCGCGCAGCGCGGAGACGTACGGTGTCAGGTCCATGACACCACTGTGACACCATGGCGCCCGTCGGTGCCACCAATTCGACATCATCAGCTGTCGGCGAACACCGTCGGAGGCGTGTCGTACCGTGTCGACGTGCCAGAGACCGTGACGCCGCAGGTGACGCTGATCGCCAAGACGGAGTTCTTCGCGCCGCCCGGGGTGCCGTGGGAGACCGACGCCGACGGCGGCCAGGCGCTCGCCGAGTTCGCCGGCCGGGCCTGTTACCAGTCGTGGACCAAGCCCAACCCCGCGACGGCCACCAACGCGGGCTACCTGCAGCACATCCTCGAGGTCGGGCACCTCTCGGTGCTCGAGCACGGCACGGTCAGCTTCTACCTCACCGGGATGTCGCGCAGCCTCACCCACGAGCTCATCCGGCACCGGCACTTCTCCTACTCGCAGCTCTCCCAGCGCTACGTCCCCGAGCGGGACGCCGCGATGGTGGAGCCGGCGGTCATCGCCGAGGACCCGGAGCTGCACCAGCTCTTCGCCGAGGCGAGCGCCGCCGCGCTGGCGTCGTACGAGAAGCTGCTGGCGGGCCTCGAGGAGCGCTTCGCCGACGAGCCCAACCGCACGCTGCGCCGCAAGCAGGCCCGCCAGGCCGCGCGCGCGGTGCTGCCCAACGCCACCGAGACGCGCATCGTCGTCACGGGCAACTACCGCGCCTGGCGGCACTTCATCGCCATGCGCGCCAGTGAGCACGCCGACGTCGAGATCCGCGACCTCGCGATCGCGTGCCTCAAGGTGCTGCAGGCCGAGGTGCCCAACGTCTTCGCCGACTTCGTGATCCGGGAGCTGCCCGGCGGCTCCGAGGTCGCGTCCAGCCCCTTCGTCGCCGAGGGCTGATCCACCGGGGCACCCCCGCCGAGGGGTGTGCCCGACGGCGTGCGGGTAGGGAGACCCCATGAGTGCCGCACAGATCGCCGACGCCGAGCGCCGCGATCTCGCCGACCTGTTCCTGGAGCTGGGCCCGGACGAGCCCACGCTGTGCGGGGACTGGACGACGCGCGACCTGGTCGCCCACCTCGTCGTCCGCGAGCGCCGGCTCGACGCGGCGCCCGGCATCCTCATCCCGCCGCTCGCGGGGTGGACCCAGCGCGTGCAGGACCAGGTGGCGGCCGGCGACTTCGGCGAGCTCGTCGGGACGCTGCGCTCGGGGCCGCCGTTCTGGAGCCCGCTGGCGCTGCCGCCGCTGCGCGCCGTCGACGTCCAGGAGTACTTCATCCACCACGAGGACGTCCGCCGCGCCCAGTCCGGCTGGTCGCCGCGCCCGGCCGACGAGGCCCGCGACCGCGTGCTGTGGCGCATGGTCGGCCTGCTCGGCCGGCTGACCTACCGCTCGAGCCCGGTGGCCGTCACGCTGCGGCGCCCGGACGGCACCGAGACGGCCGTGCGTTCGGGCCCGCGGACGGTCATCCTCACGGGGGAGCCGGGCGAGCTGCTGCTGCGCGCGGCGGGCGGCGACGAGTGCGTCGTGCACCCCGAGGGCGAGCCCGCCGACGTCGCCGCGGTGATGGCGCTCGACCGCGGTCTGTAGACCCAGCACCGCCGGGCGGCAGACCGCCCGGCTGGCCGTACCAGGAGGAACCGATCACCACCCGCCTGCCGCGTCTCCCCACGGAGACCGCACGATGAGCCGCTCGACCGCCCGCCGCCCCGACCAGCCGCGGGGAGGCGGCGGGCCCTCACCGGCGCCCACGCCGACCGCCTCGGCCCCGTCCGGCGGCCCGGCCGCCGACCACGACTGCGCCCGCGGCTCCGGCGTCCCCACCTCGTCGGTCCCGGGCTCCGAGGGCACGCCCCCGCCCCTGGCCGACGGGGCGCTGCGCGTGGTCGCGCTGGGCGGCATCGTCGAGATCGGCCGCAACATGGCGGTGCTCGAGTACGGCGGCCGGCTGCTGATCGTCGACTGCGGGGTGCTGTTCCCGTCGGAGAACTCACCCGGCGTCGACCTGATCCTGCCCGACTTCCGGGCCGTCGAGGACCGCCTCGACGACGTCGACGCCCTGGTCCTCACCCACGGGCACGAGGACCACATCGGCGCCGTGCCGTTCCTGCTGCGCCAGAAGCCGGACCTGCTGGTGGTGGGCTCGCGGTTCACGCTCGCGCTGGTGGCCGCCAAGTGCCGCGAGCACCGCCTCACCCCGCACCTGCTCGAGGTCCGCGAGGGCCAGCGCGCCCACCACGGCTCGTTCGACTGCGAGTTCTTCGCGGTCAACCACTCCATCCCCGACGCGCTGGCCGTCGCCGTGCGCACGCCGGGCGGCACCGTGCTGCACACCGGCGACATCAAGCTCGACCAGCTGCCCCTCGACGGCCGGCTCACCGACCTCGCCGGCTTCTCGCGCCTCGGCGACGAGGGCGTCGACCTGCTGCTCGTCGACTCCACCAACGCCGAGGTGCCCGGCTTCGTCACCCCGGAGCGCGACATCGCCCCGGTGATCGACAACGTCTTCCGCGACGCCCCGACCCGGCTGATCGTCGCGTGCTTCGCCAGCCACGTGCACCGCGTCCAGCAGATCCTCGACGCGGCCCAACAGCACGGCCGCAAGGTGTGCTTCACCGGCCGCTCGATGGTGCGCAACATGGGCATCGCGACCGACCTCGGCCTGCTGCGCGTGCCCGAGGGTCTGCTCGTCGACCTCGACGACGCGCTCGCCATGCCCGAGCGCGACGTCGTGCTCGTGTCGACCGGGTCGCAGGGCGAGCCGCTCTCGGCGCTCGCGCGGATGGCGCGCGGCGAGCACCGCCAGATCACGATCACCCCGGGCGACACCGTCGTCCTGCTCTCCAGCCTGATCCCCGGCAACGAGACCGCGGTGTTCGCGGTGATCAACGGCCTGACGCGGCTCGGCGCCGACGTCGTGCACTCCGGGGTGGCCAAGGTCCACGTCTCGGGCCACGCGAGCGCCGGCGAGCTGATGTTCCTCTACAACGCGCTGCGCCCGCGCAACGTCATGCCGGTGCACGGCGAGTGGCGCCACCTGCGCGCCAACGCCGAGATCGCGCGGCGCACCGGCGTGCAGAACGTGGTGATCGCCGAGGACGGCGTCGTCGTCGACCTCGTCGACAAGCACGCCGCGATCGCCGGGCGGGTCGAGGTCGGCCACGTCTACGTCGACGGCAACCAGGTCGGCGACGTCGGCGAGTCCACGCTCTCGGACCGCCTCGTGCTCGGCGAGGGCGGGTTCATCGCGATCACCGTCGCCGTCGAGGCGGCCAGCGGCCGGGCCGTGGCGCCGCCGCGCATCTCCGGGCGCGGCTTCTCCGACGACCCCAAGGCGCTCGAGGACGTCGTCGCCCTCGTGGAGATGGAGCTCTCGCGCACCGAGGCCGAGGGCATCACCGACACCCACCGCATCGCGCAGGCGGTCCGGCGGGTCGTCGGGAAGTGGGTCGGCGAGACCTACCGGCGCCGCCCGATGATCGTGCCGACGGTGCTGCCGGTCTAGACGTCCCGGCCCCGGCGCCCGGACACTCGTCCGGGTGAGCTGGGGGGACGAGCCGCGGCTGCCGGCGCCGGAACCACGGGTGACCACCGCCGACGGGGGCCTGCCCCTGCTGCGCGACGTCGACGACCTCGCGCTGGGCGCCCACCCGCCCGACGGGCCGTGGCGTCCGCGCGCGCTGCACGGACGGCTGCGGGGCGTCGGCGGTGCGGCCCCGGCCTAGGCTCGGTCCCGTGGCGATCGGGACGGCGACGCGGCGGGAGCGCGCCGCCCACCTCGTCACCACGGCGACGTCGCCGACCCTGCTGCTCGCGGTGCTCTACCCGGTGGTCGGGGCGCTGGCCGTCGGCGCGGTCGGGGTGGCGTGGTCGCTGGTCGGGATGCTGTTCACCGTCGCGATCCCGGCGTTCATCGTCGACCGCGGCGTGCGCACCGGTCGCTACACCGACCACCACCTGCGCGAGCGCGAGCAGCGGGCGGTGCCGCTCGGCCTCGCGGCGCTGTCGGTGGCCACCGGGGTCGTGGTGCTGCTCGTCGCCGGCGCGCCGCGGGAGATCAGCGCGCTGCAGGTCGCCGTGCTCGTCACCGTCGCGGTCGCCACGGGCATCACGCTGGTGTGGAAGGTCAGCTTCCACACCGCGGTGGTCGCCGCCGCGGCGTCCGTCCTCACCCTGCTCGGCGGCCCGTGGTGGGCGCTGTCCTGGGTCGCGGTGCCGGTGGTCGGCTGGGCCCGGCTCGTGCTCCGCGCCCACACGCTCGCCCAGGTCGCGGCCGGGCTCGCCGTCGGCGCGGGCGTGACCACGGCCGTGCTCCTGCTGGCCGGCGTCCGGTGAACCGGGTGGTCGGACGTCAGCCGTCCCCGTCGTCGTCGTCCCCGTCGTCGTCCCCGTCGTCGTCGCCCTGCGGGGCCGCCGGCTGGTCGACCTGGCCGGGAGCGGGCTGGACCCCGGGCGCCGGGGCCACCTGGCCGGGTGCCGGGACGACCTGGCTCACCGGCGGGGCGGCGGGGGCGGCGTCGTCGTCTCCCTCGCCCTGCGGGAAGCTGAACACCAGCACGAGCCCGAGGACGGCGGCCGCGATCGCCAGCCCCGCCCCGACCCTGTCCTTCGTCAGCACTGCGACATCGCCCCCTGTGGCGTGGTCGGACTCCGGTGTGCGGTCGGTCGGGCTCAGTCGTCGATCGGGACCTCGCCGAAGGCCACGAGGCTGGTGACGAAGTAGGCGATGTAGAGGCCGAGGAGCACGGCGCCGTGCCAGCGGCGCAGACGGCCCGTGGCCAGGAAGAGCGCGGCGAGCACCGTCATCACCAGCAGCACCGGCATGTGCCACGACAGGACGTCGCCGTCGACGGTGATGGCCCCGCCGACGAGCAGGATGATCCCGAGCTTGCCGGTGGCCGAGAAGACGACGCTGCCGACGACGTTCGCGATGCCGATCTCCGGCGCACCCCGGCGCGCGGGCTCGGCGGTGAGGAAGATGTCCTCGAGGGAGAGGGCCAGGGTCGCGATCGTGACACCGAAGACGGTGCCCTCGATGGCGAACTCGTCGATGATCCCCTCGGTGCCCGCCCCGGCGACGACGGCGCCGACGACGAGCCCGACGAGGGCCAGCAGGGCCAGGGCGATGCTGCCCCCCGGCGAGAGCTGCCGGGCCTTGAGGAAGCCCTGGTCGACGCGCAGGTCGTCCGGCAGGTCGAAGCCCCGGTGACCCGCGGTGCCCGTCGTGTCGTCGCCGGCCGGGGCGTTCCCGTCCCCGTCCCCGTCGCCGCCCCCGCGCACGAGCGTCGCCGTGCCCGTGCCGCCGCCGGCCCCGACGCCGGCCTTCTCGAGCTGCTCGTAGAGTTCGGCGTTGCGCCACACCGGGCGCCGTGCGGAGTACTCGCGGTACGCCACCCACCCGACGAACGCCACGAACAGCACGAGCAGCCCGACGCCGGCGGGCACCGTCAGCGCCCCCGTGAGCGCCAGGGCGTACATCACCACCGGCGCGGCCACGAACAGGACGAGGTAGCTCTTGGGCACGTCCACCGGGCTCGGCGCGATCAGCGCGGCGACGGCGAGCACGATCCCGGTCATCGCGATCGTCGTGCCCACCACCGTGCCGAGCGCGACCTCGCTGAGGTCCTCGAGGTTGAGCACGATCCCGAAGGCGAGGTCGTCGAACTCGATGCCGGTGAAGACCACCGCGATGAGGAACAGCGAGATCGCCCACCGGCTCGCGACACCGACCAGGTAGCCGATGAGCTTCTCGGCGCTGTACACCAGCACCGCGATGCCCAGCACGAACTCGATGATCGGGATCAAGGACCCGCCCCCTCCGCTGCTCCACGACCGGGTGATCGCGCCGTTGATGGTGATCGGGAACACCGTCGTGCGCAACGGGTTGACGCTGGGGAGGGACGCGGTGTAGCTCGACGAAAGCCCAGCTCAGCGCCGGGTTCGACCGGCCGTCAGTCGGCGCGGTGGGGCCGGGACACCAGCGCCGGCATCGGCACGAGGACCGGCTCCCGGACGGGTCCGGGCGACGCCGGCGCACCGGAGCCGGGGTCGCTGTTCGCGGCGGCCACGGCCTCGTCGACGAGGTGGCGGTCGTCGGAGAGCACGCAGACCGGGTCGGTGCGCTCCATGTCGCCGGTGAGCTGGAAGGCCTGGCAGCGGCACCCGCCGAGGTCGACCTCGCGGCGCTCGCAGCTCGCGCACGGGTCGGGCATCCAGTCGGTGCCGCGGAACGCGTTGAACAGCGGCGACGACTCCCAGATCCACGCGAGGTCGTGCTCGCGCACGTTGGCCCGGGGCAGCGGGAGCTCGTGGGCGGCGAGGCACGGCCAGGCGTTGCCCTCGGGCCCGACGACGAGCTGCCGGGAGGCCCAGCCGCCCATGCAGGGCTTGGGGTAGCGGCTGTAGTAGTCGGGGATGACGTAGATGACGTCGGTCTGGTCGCGCAGCCGCTCGCGGGCCGCGCGGGTGACGGTCTCCGCGTGCTCGAGCTGCTCGCGGCTGGGCAGCAGCGCGGCGCGGTTGCGCAGGGCCCAGCCGTAGTACTGGGTGTTGGCCAGCTCGACGCGGTCGGCCCCGAGCTCGGAGACCCAGCCGAGGATGGCCTCGATCCGGTCGATGTTCTGGCGGTGCAGCACGACGTTGAGCGTCAGCGGCCAGCCCAGCTCCTTGACCAGCCGGGCGGCCTCGATCTTCTTGTCGAACGAGGAGATGCCGGCCAGGCGGTCGGAGAGCACGGCCTCGTCGGCCTGGATGCTGACCTGGACGTGGTCGAGCCCGGCCTCGCGCAGCGCCTCCGCGCGCGGCCGCGAGAGCCCGATCGCGCTGGTGACGAGGTTGGTGTACATCCCGAGCCCGCTCGCGTGCGCGACGATGTCGACCACGTCGCGGCGCAGCAGCGGCTCGCCGCCCGAGAGGTGGCACTGGAGCACGCCCAGCTCGGCGGCCTGGTCGAGGACCCGGCGCCAGTCGTCCGTGCTCAGCTCGTCGGAGCGCTTGGTCAGCTCCAGCGGGTTCGAGCAGTACGAGCAGGCCAGGGGGCAGGCGTGTGTCAGCTCGGCCAGGATGCCGAGGGGGCCGTCAGTCATCAGGACTCGTGTCCTCCTCTATGGCCACCCAGCGTCGCTAGGCGAGGCGCGCGAGGAACTGCGTCACCTCGTCGTCGACGACGCGGTCGTAGCGGCGTCCGAGCTCGTCGACGATGTCGGCCACGCTGTGGTGGCCGTCGCAGAGCTCGAGGATGTCGGCGCCGGTCGGGTTGAGCACGACGACGGTCTCCGGTCCGAGCAGCACGTGCCGCCCGCGGGACCCGTCGTAGCGCAGCTTGGCGAACCGGGCGACGCGCGGCCGCCCGGTGCGCGGGACGGCGGTGGTCACGGGTAGGCCCTGTCAGCCGGATACGCCAGAGAGATGGCGTCCATCATGCTCCACAGCACGTCGTTCTTGAACGCGAGCGCGGCGACGGCGGCGTCCTGCTGTTCGGCGGTCCGGCAGCGTTCCTGGACGATCTCCAGGGCGTGCTCCGAGTCGCGCGGCGCCTGGTGCAGCCGCCGGCGGAAGTAGTCGAGCCCGTCGCGGTCGATCCACGTGTAGTGCTCCTCGAACGCCGCGAGGCGCTCGGCCATCAGGTCCGGCGCGAACAGCTCGGTGAGCGAGGACGCCACGGCCTCCACCCACGGGCGGGTGCGCGCGAAGGTCACGTAGGCCTCCACCGCGAAGCGCACGCCCGGCACGATGTGGCGCCCGTCCTCCATCTCGGCGCGGTCGAGCCCGCAGGCCTCGCCGAGCCGCAGCCAGGCCTCGATGCCGCCCTCGGTGACCCCGTCCTCGGTGACGGTGCCGTCGTGGTCGGGGATGCGCCGGATCCAGCGCTGCCGCACCTCACGGTCGGGGCAGTTGAGCAGGATCGCGGCGTCCTTGCGGGGGATCGCCTCCTGGTAGCAGAAGCGGTTGGCCACCCAGCCGCGGATCTGGTCGGGGGAGAGCTCGCCGGCGTTCATGCGCACGTGGAAGTCGTGCTCGCTGTGGTACCGGTTCGCCTGGGACCGCAGCCGCTCGACGAGGGCCTCGGGGCCCGTGCCCACACCGTTCGTCGCGTGGGTCCCGCTGACTGTGCTGGTCATGCGCTCCTCAGACCTCCACCTCGAGCCCGTCGACGCCGATCTCCACCCCGAGGGCGGTGACCGCGGCGTGCTCGGGGGAGTCCTCGAGCAGCATCGGGTTCGTGTTGTTGATGTGCACGTAGATCCGGCGCTCCGCCGGCAGTCCGGTCAGCACCGCGAGGCTCCCACCCGGGCCGTCGACGGCCAGGTGACCCATGTCGCGGGCGGTCTTCGACGCGAGACCCAGCCGGATCATCTCGTCGTCGGTCCACGTGGTGCCGTCGACGAGCACGACGTCGGCGTCCGCGAGCTCCTCGTGGACCGCGGGCGTCACCTCCTGGACGCCGGGCAGGTAGACCGCGCTGCGGCTCGTCGACGTGTCGGTGAGCCGGTAGCCGACCACCCGGCCCTCGTCGTCCACCCCGCCGCCGAAGCGCGCCTTCTTCACCGTCGGCACGTCGAACGCGCGATAGCTCAGCCGCTCGCCGAGGGCGACGGTCTCGCCGGGCACCACCCGGTGGCGCTCCACCTGCGTGTAGCGCTCGAGCGTGGGCAGGAACCCGGTGCCGTCGCACAGCGTCGCGAACGAGGCGTCCGTGGCGTGCAGCGTGATGCCCGGACCCTCGCGCAGCAGGAGCAGGCCCATCGTGTGGTCGAGCTCGGCGTCGGTGAGCAGCACCGCGGCGATCGGGCTGTCGCGCCCGGAGCGCGGCCAGAGATCGGGGCACGCGTCGATCTGGGCCCGCAGGTCGGGGGAGGCGTTGAGGAGGAACCACGTCGTCCGGTCGGCGCTGACGGCCACCGACGACTGCGTGCGCGGCGTCGCCGGCCGGGAGCCGTCACGGACCGCCGCGCAGCCCGGGCACCCGCAGTTCCACTGGGGGAAGCCGCCCCCGGCTCCGGCGCCGAGCACCCGCAGCCACATCGCGAGGACCTCCCTGGTGGATCCGTGTGTCACGAGCGCGAGGGGCGCCCGGATGGTCCCGAGCGCCCCTCGCGATCGCTCGTCAGTCGTCGAGCTGGGCGACGTACATGGTCACCTCGGGGGCGACACCGAACTCCTCGAACTCCGGGGTCTCCCAGATGGAGAGCGACTCCATGATTGCTGCCACCTCCTCTCGTCGATGTCGATCAACCTACCGCTGCGCGATGTCCGCATCAGCGGGATGCGGGATCACCAGAACTTGATCCCGACGGAGTTGAGGCGGCGACGGTGGAGGTGCTCCACCTTCTCGATGTCGGCGTGCGAGATCAGGTCTCCCCAGGCCGACGCCGCCTTCGTGCCCTGCGTCAGCAGTTCTTCCATCTCGTCGCCGACGACGTCGGCACTCTGGATGACGCGCGATCCGAATCCGATGTGCCAGCGCTCGTCGCGCAGGACGAGCTCCATTCCCTTGTGGAGCCCCGGGAGCGCGACCGAGGCTCGTTCGATCGTCTGGAGCAGCGCGTGCTGCCCGGCCGTCAGGACCACGCCCTCGAGGATCATGTGGTAGAGCCCGACCGCGGCGGTGAGCTTCTCGTGGTCGTCGGCGACGCTCCGGGCGATGGCCGGGAGACGTTCCTCGAACAGCTCGACGAGGTCCGGGCTGATGCGGTCGCGGAGCGCGTCGACGCGCTGGACCATCGTGTCCCCGGGGACACCGGCCACGTCCCGGACCACCCGGTCGAAAAAGCGGGCGTGCCGGGCCTCGTCACGGGCCTGGGCCTGGAAGACCTCGTCCATGCGGTCGTCGGTGGTCGCGGCGGCGTGGAACGACGTGAGGTGGGTGGCGACGGACGTCTCACCGATGCAGAAGCCGGCGAGCAGCCCGAGGATCTGGTCGTACTCCTCCTGCTCGAGCTTCTGCCAGGCCTCGACGTCCTGGGTCAGGTCGATCGTGGTCTCGTCCCACTGCAGCGACTCGGCAAGCTGGACGAAGTGGCCGTACCCGGTGATCATTCTCGCTGCAACCTCACATCTCCGGGAACTCACCCGGTTCCAACGCCCGGAAGTCCGACTTCTCGGCGCCACAGATCGGGCACATCCAGTCGTCCGGGATGTCCTCGAAAGGCGTCCCCGGCGGGATGCCGCTGTCGGGGTCACCCTCCTCGGGATCATAGATGAACCCACACATCTCGCAGAGCCAGCGCGTGGCCTCGGGCCTCGCGTCAGTCTGTTGGACGGTCATGCATCCCCCACGTCGATCGTCATCGGGGTCGACACCGAAACATCGCGGAGGGGCGCC
Source organism: uncultured Actinomycetospora sp. (assembly GCA_902805495.1). Classification (GTDB taxonomy): domain Bacteria; phylum Actinomycetota; class Actinomycetes; order Mycobacteriales; family Pseudonocardiaceae; genus Actinomycetospora. The sequence goes on along the minus strand of CADCTH010000127.1, from coordinate 4,059 downwards.
GGATCTCCCGGCGCCCCTCCGCGATCTCAGTCGGTCAGTCGTCCATCTGGGCGACGTACATCGTCACCTCGGGGGCGACTCCGATCTCCTCGAACTGCGGGGTCTCCCAGGTGTGGAGCTCCATGGCGATCTCCTCTCTGCCGGCGGGTGCCGGCGGTGTCTCCGCGGTGGAGGACTAGTTCTCGGGCAGCGCGAACACGAACATCGCCGAGCCCGCGGCGGCCCCGAGCAGGCCGGGCAGGAAGCCCTCGACCCAGCCGCCCCAGCCGGTCGGCACCGCGATGTACTGCCGGCCGTCGACGCTGTAGGTCGACGGGCTGCTGTGGTGCCCGCTCCCGCACTGGAAGGACCACAACTTCTCGCCGGTCTCCTCGTCCAGAGCGACGAACTCGCCGGTCGGGGTGCCCTGGAAGACCAGGCCACCCGCGGTGCACAGCGTCGAGGCGCACATCGGGTACTCGTTGCGCCAGCGCCACTTCTCCTCGCCGGTGTTCGGGTCGATGGCGGCCACGAACCCGTAGTGGTCGTCGAGGTCCACGGCGACGCCGGCACCCCAGTAGGGGATGCTCTCGCGGAACTCGCGGCGTCGGCGGGTGGCGGTCGCCCCGACCTCCTGCACCGGCACGTAGATCAGCCCCGTCCGGGGGCTGTAGGTCATGTGCGTCCATTCCTTGCCCCCGGCCGGCCCCGGCCAGAAGTGCACCGGGACGCCTTCCTCGTCCGGGTACACCTTCGCCGTGACCTTGCCGTCGGGGGTGATCTCGCCCCAGGTGATGCGGTCGACGAAGGGGAACACCCGCTGCAGCTCGCCGTTGGTCCGGTCGAGGACGAAGAAGTACCCGTTCTTGTCCGCGTGCGCGAGCAGCTTCTGCCCGTCGGGACCGTCGAAGAGGAGGTTCTCCATCGTCGAGTCGTAGTCCCACAGGTCGTGCGGGGTGAACTGGTAGTGCCAGCGGATCTGGCCGCTGTCCGCGTCGATCGCGACGACGCTGTCGGTGTAGAGGTTGTCGCCCTCGCGGACGCCGCCGTCGAAGTCGGGCGCCGGGTTGCCGGTCCCCTGGTAGATCAGGTTCAGCTCGGGGTCGTACGTGGGGGTGATCCAGCAGTTAGCCCCGCCCCGCTGCCACGCCTCGCCGTCGTCCGGCCAGGTCTCCGACCCGGGCTCGCCGGGCTTCGGGATCGTGTAGCAGCGCCAGCGGCGCTCGCCGGTCTCGACGTCGAGCGCGTCGAGGTGCCCGCGGGTCCCGAACTCCCCGCCGGAGCTCCCGACCAGGAGCATGTCCTTCACGATCAGCGGCGCGACGGTCCGGCTCTCCCCGGCCCGCACGTCACCGACGATGACGTCCCAGACGGGCTCGCCGGTCTGGGCGTCGAGCGCGACGACGTGGCAGTTGAGGGTGGCCATGTAGACCTTCCCATGCCCCACGGCCACGCCGCGGTTCACGTTCCCGCAGCACAGCGAGACGTCGAACGGGGTCGCGTGCTTGTACCGCCACAGCTCGGTGCCGGTCTTGGCGTCGATGGCCCAGACCTTGCCGTCCGGGCCGGTGACGTACATGACCCCGTCCACGACGAGGGGGGTGGCCTCGAACGAGTAGGTCGACGCTCCGGCCTGCAGGCCCTGCGAACTGGACTGGAACACCCATGCGGGAGCCAGGCGCCGGACGTTGTCCTTGCTGATCTGGTCGAGCCGGCTGTAGCGCTGCCCGTCGTAGGTGCCGTAGTAGGTGAGCCAGTTCTCCGGCTCCGAGGTGGCGTCGACGATGCGGTCGTAGTCGACGTTCCGGGTGGCCGGTGCGGACTGGTTCACCGCGCTGAGACTGCGGTGGGGTACGGCTTCGCCGGCGTCCACGTAATCGGTCATGGATGTGCTCCTCCTTGGGGGCGGGTCTACGACTGCGCCTGTGCCTGTGCCTGCGACTGCGGGCGCGGCTGCGGTGGGCGGTCGAGCTTGGCTTCGTCCGGCACCTCGCCGCCGATGACGATGGCCCCGTTCAGCCCGCGGCCCTCGTCGTTGCCGGTCGTGGAGCCGTAGTAGTAGTGGCCCGGGCCGTCGAGCTTGAGCCTGGCGGTGCCCTTGGCGTGGTTGACCAACCAAATGATCTTGTTATCCGCGTTGCAGGGCAGCACCGCGCAGTGGGTGTTCTTGTCGTCGTTGATGAGCGTCAGTTCGATCTCGCCGCCGTGGGGCACGACGAGGATCTGGGGTTCGAAGATCAGCTGGTCCTCGGGTATCCGGACCGTGGCCCGCATGACCCCGTCGGACCCCTCCTCGGCGTAACCGACGCTCCCGGTGCCCATCAGCCGTCCGAGTGTGACCCCGTTCTGCCTGTCGAGTCCCGCCTCCACGACCTCGTTCCGCGCACCTGCCTCAGCCGTCATCGGCCATTCCTCCTCGTCACGAGTGTTCTTCCTGTCCGCGGCGGCGACGCCACCCCGGAGCCCGCCTCCCGCCGATGTCCCGGCGTCACGCCGCCGGACGTCGTGGTGCTGACGCCGCGACGGCGGTCGTCGAACCAGGAGGCGGCGGCGAGTACGTCTTCGAGCACCTCGGAGAACGCCTCCGGCGCACCATCGGCCCACCGCGTCCCGGGGACGCGTGATCGGGCACCGTCATGCACTCCTCCTGGCCGTGTGCCGTCGAGGGACACGGCCAGCTCCGCGTGCGGTGCCGCCACAGGTCACTCGACCGTTCGATCGACGATGTCGACCGCTGGGCGGCAGGACACACGGTTCTCGACGGCCACCGGTGATCGTCGGTGGCCGAACGGTGTGTGCTGAGCCACAGTCGACACTAGGGAGTGTGTTCGGCGACGGCAAGGGGCGGTGGGACGGATCCCCGGATCGATCACGGCACCCCTCCCCGCGCCGTCCCGATGAGCTGCGGGGATCACGGACGGTGGCGGCGGCCCGGGTCTCCCGACCACCGGAATGCGCGCCGCCCCGCAGTCGGTGCAGGGCGTCCCTGGCCAACCGTCCAGGTTCCGCGCGGTGAGGTGTCTGGATCACCGGGGCGGAGTTAGTGTCCGACCGGGCGGCGCCGCCGACGTGGTCCGACGCCGACCGAGGGAGGTCGATCGGTGGGTAGGTTCGGATCGCCCGAGGCGCTCGCGTGGCTCACGAACCACGGTGTCCACGCCGACAGCGTCGAGCTGAAGGCGCTGCTCGTGCCCCCGGCCGGAGCCGCTGCCGAGGCCCTCACGGGCCGCCGGGCGCCGACGTGGAGCGTTCGCCAGACGTACCTGGTGGACACCGAGGCCCTGGACCTGCTCCGGGCCGGGGTCGAGGTCCGCCTGCGGCGTCGCGCTCGCGGCCGCTTCGACCTCACGGTGTCCGCGCGCCATCTCGGCACGCCGTGCGAGTGCCTCGTCCCCCGCGGCGCACGGATCGAGTACGACATCGTGCCCGGCGGGGTGTGGCAGGACGTCGAGGTGCGCCGCGAGATCGACTCGGCGACGGCCGCCGCGGCGATCGCCGGCTCGACGAAGCCGCGGGACCTGCTCTCGGTGACCCAGTGTTCGTGGGCGTGCCGCGGCGGGACCGACGTCGTGGACGACGCCCGGCTGAGCGAGTTGCGGGTCCACCGGCCGCTGGTGGTCCGCCGGGTCAAGGTCACCGCGGCCGTGCCGGGGCTGCGGCGCGCCGACCTCGAGCACTTCCGCTTCCCCAGCGGGCGCGAGCTGGTCGAGCTCTCGACGCGCTGCGAGCCGCCGGAGGTGGCGGTGACCCTGGCCGGCTTCGAGCAGCTGCTCGCGGAGCGGGACGTCGTGGTCGCGCCGCAGTACTGCACGAAGACCTCGGTGTGGCACGACGAGCTCGCGGGCCGCGGGCGGCCCTGAGGCCGCACCGGCTCGGTCGGGGGACACACCACGTCGGGGACGCGTGTGGCTACCGGGGCGCGTGGGGCGCCGGGGCTACCGTGACCCCCATGGCCGGGCGGACCGAGACACCAGACAAGCGCGCGTCGCGCAGCCGCCCGATCACGGGCGGCCGGACGCCGCGGCCCCGGGGCGCCGCGTCCGGGACCACGACCCGGTCGCCCCAGCAGCGACGCCCCGC
>CADCTH010000126.1 GCA_902805495.1 uncultured Actinomycetospora sp. | reverse complement strand
GCCGACGGCGCCCGAGCGCGGCTGCGTGACCGGGGCGGCGACCTGCCCGCCGCCGTCGACGACGCCGCCCTCGACGGGCTCGGCGTCACCGGCACGGTCGAGGGCGTGACGGTGGTGGTCGGGCGCGCGCGCCTGCTCACCGAGCGCGGGATCGCGACCGACGACCTGGCCGACGTCCTCGCCCGCGTCGAGGCCGGCGGGGCGACCCCGGTCGCCGTGGCGTGGGCCGACGCCGACGGTGTGCTGCGCGCCCGCGGGGTGCTCGCCGTCGCCGACACGGTGCGCGAGACCTCGGCCGAGGCGGTCGCGGCCCTGCACGAGCTGGGCCTGCGCACGGTCCTGCTCACCGGCGACCACGAGACCGTCGCCCGGGCCGTGGCCGACGAGGTCGGCATCGACACCGTGATCGCCGGCGTGCTGCCCGAGTAGAAGGCCGACGAGGTCGCCCGGCTGCAGCGCGCGGGGGCCGTCGTCGCGATGGTCGGCGACGGGGTCAACGACGCCGCCGCCCTCGCCCGCGCCGACCTCGGCCTGGCCATGGGGACCGGGTCGGACGCCGCGATCGAGGCCGGCGACCTCACCCTGGTGCGCGGCGACCTGCGCGTGGTGCCCGACGCGCTGCGCCTGGCCCGCCGCACGCTGGCGACGATCAAGGGCAACCTGTTCTGGGCCTTCGCCTACAACGTGGCCGCGCTCCCGCTGGCCGCGCTGGGCCTGCTCAACCCGGTGATCGCCGGCGCCGCGATGGCGTTCTCCAGCGTGTTCGTCGTCGCCAACAGCCTGCGGCTGCGCCGGTTCACGCCGCGCGCCACCTAGTCTGCGCGGCGTGCGCCAGGCCTTCGGGACGACCTTCGCCGTCGACGCCGTCTACCTCAACACCCCCTCGATCGGGGTCCCGCCGCAACCGGTGGTCGAGGCGGTGGGCGCGGCCGTCGCTTCCTGGGGGCGCGCCGAGAGCGCGCCGCCGGAGTTCGACGCGGCCGTGGCCACCGCCCGCGACGCGTTCGCGCGGCTGGCCGGGGTGCCGGCGTCCTCGGTGACGATCGGCTCCGCGGTCTCGGGCCTGCTCGGGCTGGTGGCGGCGTCGCTGCCGCCGGGCGCGCGCGTGCTCACCGCGGCGCGGGAGTTCACCAGCGTCAGCTTCCCCTTCGCCGCCGCCGGCCACGAGGTCGTCGAGGTGCCCCTGGCGGCGCTGCCCGAGCACGCGGGCGGGGCCGACGTGGTGGCGGTCAGCGTCGTGCAGTCCGCGGACGGGGCGCTGCTCGACCTCGCCGCGCTGCGGGCCGCCGTCGGGCCGGAGACGCTCGTGGTCCTCGACGCCACCCAGTCCCTCGGCTGGCTCCCGGCCGACCTGGGCTGGGCCGACGCCGTGGCGGCCGGCGGCTACAAGTGGCTGCTCGCGCCCCGCGGTGCCGCCTGGATGGCGCTGTCCGACCGGCTGGCCGCGCGTACCGCGCCGGTGCAGTCGGGCTGGTACGCGGGCGGCTGGGACGCGATCTACGGCCTGCCGCTGCGCCTGCTCGGCGACGCCCGGCGCTTCGACCTCTCACCCGTCTGGCTCGCCCAGGTCGGCGCCGCGACGGCCCTGCCCTGGCTCGCGGGCCTCGACCCCGCCGCCGTCCGCGACCACGCCGTCGGGCTGGCGAACCGCGTGCGCGAGGGCCTCGGGATGCCGGCGGGCGACTCGGCGATCGTGTCGGTGCGCCGCGAGGGCGCCGCCGACCGCGTGGCCGCCGCCGGCATCCGGGCGGCGGTGCGCGACGGCGCCGCGCGCCTGGGCTTCCACCTGCACAACACCGCCGCCGACGCCGACGCGGCCCTCGAGGCGCTGGGGTGATCAGCGGGGGTGCTGCTGCGGCGCGTCGACCCCGCAGTGGGCGCAGTCCTCGGTGCGGAAGCGGGTCGGCGACGCCGAGGTCGGGTGAGGGCCGGGCCCGGGGCGCAGGAGCACCGCCGAGAGGACGGCGCCCACGACCAGGAGCCCCGCGCAGATGATCATCGCCGTGCGGAAGCCCGCGCTGAAGGCGACGGGGTCGTCGTAGTCGGTGCCGGAGATGCCCGCCAGCGCCGGGATCAGCGCCACCGCGAGCAGGCCCGCCGCGCGGGCGATCGCGTTGTTGACCCCCGAGGCGATGCCGACGTGGCGGTCGTCGGCCGCGTCGAGGACGGTCGCGGTGAGCGGGGCGACGGTGCCGGCGAGCCCCAGCCCGAACAGCGCCACGGGCGGCAGCACGTCGACCAGGTAGGACGCGCCGGGCCCGATCCGGCTGAGCCAGAGCATCGCGGTCGCGGCGAGCAGGAGCCCGACCGTCATCGGCCACCGCGGCCCGATCCGCTGCGCCAGGCGCCCCGAGCGGGCGGAGAGCAGCAGCATGATCACGGTGATCGGCAGCATCGCCGTCCCCGCGGCCAGCGGGCTGAACCCGGCCGAGACCTGCAGCTGCAGGACGACGAGCACGAAGTGGACGCCGAGCGCCCCGTAGACGAGCAGGGTGACGACGTTGGCGCCGGTGAACCGGGCGCTGGCGAAGAGCTCGCCGGGCACGAGCGGGCTGCGCGAGCGCCGCTCGACCACGACGAAGGCGACGAGCGCGAGCACGCCGGCGACCCCGGTGCCCCACACCGCGAGCGTCCCCCCGTCCTCGCCGGCGGCGGTGAGCGCCCAGGTCAGGGCCCCGAGCCCGGCGACGGCGAGCACGGTGCCGGGCACGTCGAGGTGTTGGACGGCGTCCGGGTCGCGGGACTCGGGCACGTGGCGCAGGGCCACCACCAGCACGATGGCCGCGAGCGGGAGGTTGATGAGGAACACCGCGCGCCACGTCCACTCGACCAGCCAGCCGCCGACGAACGGGCCGATCGCCCCGGCCACGCCGCCGAGCCCGGACCACGCGCCGATGGCCGCCGCGCGGTCGCTGCCGTGGAACGAGGCCGAGATCAGCGCCAGGCTCCCGGGGGTGAGCAGCGCGCCGCCGACGCCCTGCAGCGCGCGCCCGGCGATGAGGAACTCCACGGACGGCGCGAGCCCGCACAGCGCGGAGGCCAGCGCGAACCACACCACGCCGATGCAGAAGATCCGTCGGCGGCCGAAGCGGTCACCCAGCGAGCCGCCGAGCAGGATCAGCCCGGCGAGGGTGAGCGTGTAGCCGTTCACGGTCCACTGCAGCGCCGCGAAGCTCGCGTCGAACTCGTCGCCGATGCGCTCGAGGGCGACGTTGACCACCGTCGAGTCGAGCAGAGCGAGGCCCGACCCGAGCACCGTCGTCAGCAGGATCCACCGGCCCCGGGCGGAGCCCATCCGGATGTCCTCGACAGCCCTCGGGGTCTCGGTCACCGCCCCAGCATGACCGTCTCACTGGTACGTGACGAGGTCCGGGGGCGGTGAGAGCGCGAGGGTCTCGGCGGGCGTGAGCATCGGGGTGTCCTCGTCGAGGAAGAGCTTGAAGCCGGGGTGGAGCTGTGCGGGGCGCTGGAGCTCCGCGTACTCGGCCCGCTCGGTCTCCGGCGCGCCGAACCCGTCGACGTGCTGCACCACGGCGAGACCCGGCGGCGTCGCCAGGGTCTCGGGCGCGGTGATCATGTCCGGGGTGAACTGGTGCAGGACCAGCAGCTTCTGCGGGAGGCCCCCGTCGGCACCCGACGGTCGCGACCAGACGGACAGATGAGTCCTCGTGTGACGCCAGGGACAGCAGTGGGGGAAAGCGATCCGCCGAGGAGGCGGACCCGGACCCGGGGTGCCGCCCGGATACCGTGCACCCATCGTGACGACGCTGCTCTCCCCGCTCAGCGAGCTCACCACGGGCCAGACCCAGGCCACCCTGGTGATCCTCGCCGGGCTCGTCGCGCTCGTCGTCGTCGGCGTCCACGGCACGTGGCGGCTCGCCCGCAGCGTGGTGACGATCGCCCACGAGGGCGGGCACGCGCTGGTGGCGATCTGCTCCGGGCGCACGCTGACGCGGATCCTGCTGCACTCCGACACCTCGGGCGTCACCGTGTCGAAGGGCCGCCGCGACGGGCCGGGCATGGTGGCGACGGCCGCGGCGGGCTACGCGACGCCGCCGGTGCTGGGCATCGGCGCGGCCGTCCTCGTCGCCGCCGACGAGATCTCGATCATGCTCGGCATCGCCGTCGTGCTGCTGCTCGCGACGCTGATCCTCATCCGCAACGCCTACGGCGTGCTGTCGGTGGTGCTCACCGGCGCGGTGTTCGTGGTGGTCGCGGCCTACGGCTCGGCGAACGTGCAGTACGGCTTCGCGTGCTTCGTGACGTGGTTCCTCATCGTGGGCGGCCTGCGCACGGTGCTCGAGGTGCAGCGCAAGCGCTCCCGGCGCCGCGCGCCCGACTCCGACGCCGACCAGCTCGAACGCCTCACCGGCGTGCCGGCCGGCATCTGGGTGGCCCTGTTCGCGCTGCTCGGGGTGTTCTCGCTGCTCGGTGCCGGGCGGCTGCTGGTGGTCTGGCCGCCCGTCTGACGTGAGTGATCCTGGGGGTTATAGGCCCGAAGATCGCTCACGTGCGAGGAGGCAGTCGGCGCACTTCCCGCCGCCGGGGACGCGGTAGTACAGGCAGCAGGTGCGGCGGGCGAAGCCGAGCCCGCTCGGGTGCCGGGGGTCGGCCACGAACGCCCCGAGCCCGGTGAACGGCTCGCGGTCGAGGACGCCCCGGGCGAGGGCCAGCGTGGCGGCGTGCAGGTCGGGGCGGGCGTCGCCGAGCACGCGCACGGCCCCGGCGAGCGCCGACGCGGCGTTGCCCCACAGGAGGCGAGGCGAGATCGACGCGCGGGCCCGGATGCCCGCGACCAGCGGCGCCACGTGCTCGCGGGCCAGCACGTCGGCCAGCGCCGCCGCGGCGGCGTCGGCGGCGGTGGCGGCGAGGTCGGCGCCGGCGAGCTG
>CADCTH010000125.1 GCA_902805495.1 uncultured Actinomycetospora sp. | reverse complement strand
CTCGGCGACCTCGGCCACCAGGGTCAGGCTCGCCAAGCCCACCAGGAAGCGGTCCGGTGCGGGACCGGCCCGCAGCCCGAACGCCACCCCCAGCGCGCTCTGCTGGGGGTCGGGCAGCGCGCCGAGGTGGTTCAGCAGCGGGCTGCACAGCTGGTGCAGACCCGCGAACGCGAACTGCGCCTCCGCCTCCACCCCGACCGAGGACTCCACCCGGAACCCGGACGACGCGGCGGCCTCGCGGACCTGCTCCAGCAGCGCCGTCTTCCCGATGCCCGCCTCCCCGCGCACCACCAGCACCCCACTGCGTGCGGCCTGCGCCCGCCGGAGCACCTGTTCGACCGCCTCACGCTCCGCGCGCCGACCCACCAGGACGCTCAGGGTCGCTCCCCTCCCCGACAAGACGGCACTAGGTGATTCTCGCCGACGCGAACCACCGATAGCCATAGTCGGGCCACGGTGCCGGGGGCGGTCACCCCCCACCACATCGGGACGTCCCGCCGACGCGACGACCACCCGAGCTGGGCGAACCTGATGACACGGCAGCAGACCAGGCCCCGGCGCCCCACATCGAGCAGCAGAGAGGTTCGACATGAATCCCATCGAACGACTGGTCGGCACCTTCCAAGAGCTCGTCGCCCAGGTGCCCGAGATCCTCCAGCCGATGATCGTCCTGATCGCGGCCGCGATCCCGTTCGTCGAGGGTGAGGGAGGAGCCGTCATCGGCATCGTCGGCGGTCTGGATCCGGTCGTCGCGGCGGTCGCAGCAGCCGCGGGTAACTTCCTGTGCGTGCTGCTCGTCGTGGCGGTCACCGCACGCGCCCGGACGGCGGTCGTCGACCGACGACGCCGCCCGGTCACGGTGGGCGGAGGCGGTGCGCGACCGGACGTCGACGACCAGGCGTTCCCGCAGACGTCGGTCACCACGCTGGAGTCGAAGGGGCGTCAGCGCTTCAACCGGTGGCTCGTCCGTTTCGGTGTCCCCGGAGCGAGCCTTCTCGGCCCTCTCGCGATCCCGACCCAGTTCACGGCGGCGATCCTCGTCGGCGGCGGGACCCCACGACGGTGGGTCCTGCTGTGGCAGGCCATCGCCATCGCCGCATGGACGATGCTCGCCGCCGTCGCCGGGTGGGCAGCGCTCACCTTCGTCGTCGGGTTCTGAGCCGTACCCGAGCACGCACCGACCGGTCGCCGACGACGTGGCCACTGCCACGTCGAGCACTCGACACAACAGAGGAGGAGCAGAGGATGATCGAGGTCAGCACCCTCACCGAGCGCTACGGCGAAGATGTCGCCGTCGACGACTTCCTTCACCGTCCCGTCCGGGCAGGTGACGGGGTTCTTCGCAGCGAAGGGAGGAGCACGGCCCATCTCCGGACAGCCCTCCACGTCGACGAGAACAGCTGGCCCGCGGCCCGCGCCCGTTCAGCGACAGCGCCGAGGCCATCGGCCGCGTCGACAGGAAGTAGGTCGTACCGCGCGGTCGGCCAGGTGTCCCACAGCCCGCTGCTGGCCCGCCGAACCCTTCGCCCATCCCGTGGCCGACGGCGGCGCCGGCCCTGAACCACACTCCAGGAAACCATCGTGAAGGTGATCCGACACCCCCAGGGCCCGTCCTCGTCCGACCCTCCTCCGGCCGCCGAGGCGGGTCCGGGCGTCGCCTACGCCAGCGCCCGCGGCCGCGGGCTGCTGGCCGCCGTGGTGCTCGGCAGCGCCATCGCGTTCCTCGACTCCACGGTCGTCAACGTCGCCCTGCCGAGCATCGGCGCCGACCTCGACGCGTCCTTCGCGCAGCTGCAGTGGGTCGTCACCGGCTACACGCTGACCCTCGCGGCGTTCATCCTCACCGGCGGGTCGCTCGGAGACCGGCTCGGCCGGCGCCGCGTGTACGTGTGGGGCATCGTGGGGTTCGCCGGGACGTCGCTGCTGTGCGCGATGGCGCCGACCGCCGGCGCGCTCGTCGTCGCCCGTGTCCTCCAGGGCGTGGCGGGGGCGCTGCTCACACCCGGCTCGCTCGCGGTCATCCAGGCGAGCTTCCGTGCCGCCGACCGGGGGCGCGCGATCGGCACGTGGGCGGGCATCGGCGCCATCGCCCCGGCGCTGGGTCCCCCGCTGGGCGGGCTGCTCGCCGAGGTCAGCTGGCGCCTGGTGTTCCTCGTCAACCTGCCGGTCGCAGCCCTCGCCCTCGTCCTCACGGCCCGGTACGTCCCCGAGAGCCGCGACCCGCAGGCCGCGCGCGGGATCGACCTGGTCGGGGCCGGCCTCGGCGTCGTCGCCCTCGGCGCGCTGACGGTCGCCCTCGTCGGGGGCGGAGGCGGCGAGGGTGGGGAGGTGCTGGTCACGCTCGTCGCCGTGGCGGCGGTCGTCGCGGTGCTGGCCGGGGCGGCGTTCGTGTGGTGGGAGCGACGGGACACCGCTCCGATGGTGCCGCCGTCGCTGTGGGCGTCGCGGACCTTCACCGTCGCCAACCTGCTGACGCTCGTGGTCTACGCCGCCCTCAGCGGGCTGTTCTTCTTCCTCGTCCTCCAGCTGCAGACCTCGCTGGGCTACCGGCCCACCCTGGCGGGGGCAGCGGCGCTGCCGTCGAGCGTGCTCCTGCTGCTGCTGTCCTCGCGGGCAGGGGCGCTCGCGACCCGGACCGGGCCCCGGCTGCCGCTCCTGGTCGGCCCGCTCGTCGCCGCGGCCGGTGTCGGGTGGCTCGCGTTCGTGTCCGCGGGCGACTCCTACGTCCGCGACGTGCTGCCGGGGGTGCTGCTGTTCGGGCTCGGGCTGTCCCTGCTCGTCGCGCCGCTGACGACGACCGTGCTGGCCGCGGCGCCGGACCGGCTGAGCGGCACAGCCAGCGGCGTCAACAACGCCGTGAGCCGCGCCGGTGGGCTGCTGGCGGTCGCGGCGCTGCCCACCCTCGTGGGCTTGGGCGCGCAGGACTACGCCGACGTCGACGCGCTCACCGCGGGCTACCGGACGGCGATGCTCGTCTGCACCGGGCTGCTCGTCGCCGGCGGGCTCAGCGCGCTGGCCCTGCCGCGTCGGCTCGCCGACTGCGCCCCGGCCGGCGAGCCGCCCTGCCGACCTGCGCCCGGTCCCCACGGCGGGCCGGGTGGTCCGGGCACGGTGGCACTGCCCGCTGTGGCGGTCGGGGCGTCCGGTCCCGGGGGTCCGGGTTCTGCTGGTACACCGTCCGGATGAGCCCGACGCCGGGGGGTGCGCCCCTGGAGGACCGGTTCGTGGCAGGTCGGTGGAGATCGGACCGGGT
>CADCTH010000124.1 GCA_902805495.1 uncultured Actinomycetospora sp. | reverse complement strand
CCGACCGCGACCAGGCGCCCCCGCGCCGCGGGCGGGGCCGTCGCCGTACGGCCGGCGCCCGCTCCGGCACCCACCGCTCCCGGCACTGTTCCCGCCGCCGTCGCCGCCCTGGTGTCGCCGCCCGACCACGGCACGGGCGCGACCAGGGTCTGCGGGCGCGTGCCCGCCACCGTGTCCGCGCCCCGCACGTGGGCGCCGGCGTCGGCGAGCACGGCGGCGACCTCGGCGGCGGTCGGCCGGGCGGCCGGATCGAGGTGCGTCATCCGCAGCAGCAGGTCGTCGAGCCCGAGCGGGAGCGCGGGGACGGCGGGGGGACGCGCCAGGCGGGCCATCGCCACCTCGACGCCCGGCCCGTCGTACTCCCGCCGGCCCGAGAGCATCTCGAGGACGACCAGGCCGAGCGCGTAGACGTCGGCGGGCGGCCCCACCGCCTCGCCCCGGACCTGCTCGGGCGCCATGTAGGCCGGCGTCCCGATGACGAAGCCCGTGCTCGTGACCTGGGCGCCGTCGGCCGCCCGGGCGATCCCGAAGTCGCCGAGCATCGGGCGCTCGCCGAGCAGGATGTTCGCCGGCTTGACGTCGCGGTGGGTGATGCCGTGGTCGTGTATGTAGGCGATCGCGCCCGCGATCTCGGCGCCGATGCCCGTGGCGACGTCGAGCGGGAGCGCGCCCTCGCGTCCGAGGCGACCGGCGAGGCTCTCGCCCGGGATCAGCCGCATCACCAGGTAGAGCCGCCCCGCCTCGTCCTCGCCGGCGTCGAAGAGGTCGACGAGGTTGGGGTGGTGCAGCTCGGCCAGGAGCGTGAGCTCGCGGCGTTGCCGGACGCGCTCCTCGGGCTCCAGCGTCGCCGGGAAGAGCTTGAGCGCCACCTCGCGCCCCAGCGACCGGTCGGTGGCCCGGTGGACCTCCGCCGAGCCACCGCGACCGAGCGGTGCTCCCAGGTCGTAGCGGCCGGCGATCGTGCGCGGCGCGGACGCCGAGTCCGCCATGGCCGCCCTCCTCGACGTGGTGCGACGCGCGCGTCGCCGGTGACGGATCCCGGACCTTATCGAGATGTGTCCACCTCAGCGTCTCGATCGTGACCACCGGTGTGATTACGCTGTTGCAATGCCACCGACGCTGTACGAGTGGGCCGGCGAGCGCGAGGCCTTCCGCCGTCTCATCGACGCGTTCTACGACCGCGTCGAGCGCGACGACCTGCTGAGCCCGCTGTTCCCGGGCGGCGTCACCGAGGAGCACCGCGCGCACGTCACGCTGTGGTGGATCGAGGTGTTCGGCGGGCCGAGCGAGTACACCGACCAGCTCGGGGGCTACGAGCGCATGCTCGCCCACCACCGCGAGCTGGGCATCAGCCCGGACCAGCGCCGCCGCTTCGCCGAGACCATGCACCGCGCGGCCGACGACGCCGGCCTGCCGGACGACCCGGAGTTCCGCGCGGCCTTCGTGGGCTACGTCGAGTGGGGCACCCGGCTCGCGCTGCAGAACTCCCAGCGCGACGCCGACGTGGTGGAGCGGGCGCCCGTGCCCCGGTGGGGCTGGGGCGTCGCGCCCCCGTGGCAGCCGTCCTGAGCGCGCTCAGGCCAGGCAGGTCAGGGGCCGGCCGCCGTTGTAGCTGACCATGTCGCCCAGCGCGCCGGGGAAGTCGATCGGACCACCGCGCTCGGCCACGGGCACGGTGAGGTCCGCGTAGGCGCGGTGCAGGTTGCCGACGATCCGCTCGGTGTCGGTCCACTCGGCGTAGGCGCCGAGGTCGGTGCCGCGGGCGAGCTCGAGGGGCGTGACGCCGTCGGCGTGACCGTCGGCGGCGACGTCGCGGACGAACCGCAGGTAGCCCAGCACCTCGTCGATCATCGCCGGCCCGCCGACCGGGCCGTGACCCGGCACGATCGTCTGCGCGCCCAGGGGCCGCAGGAACCCCTCGAGGACGTCGATGGCGCCCAGCACCGAGCCCGAGAGCAGGAACGGGGTGCCGCCGTGGAAGAGCAGGTCGCCGGCGAAGAGCACCGAGCGCTCGGGCAGCCACACCACCACGTCGTTGGTGGTGTGGGCGGGGCCGCCGGCGAACAGCAGCTCGGCGCGCAGGTCGTCGGCCCACAGCGTCATGCGGTCGGCGAAGGTCAGGAACGGCAGGGCCAGCTCGAGGTCGCCGTAGTCGACGTCGGTCCAGATCCCGGAGTTGTGGGGCAGTCCCAGCGCGCGCATCTCGGGCCGGGCCCGCTCGTGGGCGACGATCGCGGCGCCGGAGAAGAGCCCGTTGCCCGCGGTGTGGTCGGGGTGGTGGTGGGTGTTCACCAGCGTGCGCACCGGGGCCGCGGTGACGCGGGCGATCGCGTCGAGGAAGCCCCGGGTGCGCCGCTCGGTCGCGCAGCTGTCGACGGCGCTGACGCCGTCGCGGGCGACGAGGAACCCCGTGTTGTTGATCATCCAGCTGCCGTCGGGCTGGATGTGGGCGTAGACGCCGTCGCTGACCTCGACCAGCTCCGAGTCCGGCGGCGCGTCGTCGCGGTCGAGCAGCGGCTTGCTCACGGGGTTCCTCCAGGCCGGCGGGTGGCACGTCCACGTCACCGGCGAGCCTCTCAGGATGCGGGCCCGGGCACCCGGCCGAACGCGAAGAGCGGCGCCGGGTCGCGGCGGGGCTCGGGGCGCAGGGCCCAGGACGCGAGGGTGATGGCGGCCAGGACCAGGGGAGTCACGACGGCGCCCGCCTCGTCGCCGATCGCGACGTGGCACGCGGCCGCGCCGAGGTAGACGAAGGCGAGGCCGGCGTAGGCCCACTCCTTGAGGCGCGGGGTGCGCGGCGCGAGGACGGCCAGCAGCGCCAGGATCTTCGAGATGCCGAGGATCGTGGCGAAGTAGGCCGGGAAGCCGAGCCGGGCGAGGATCTCGAGCACGTAGGGGATGCGGGCGAGGTCCCACTGGATGCCGACGGCGGTCTCGAGCAGCACCGGGGCGCTGACGAGCCAGTACACGGCGCTGCGCAGGCGCCGGCGGCGGACCGCGTCGGCCGGACCGGCGTGCGGCGCGCTCGGGGTGGACGTCGTCGTCATCGGTGTGCTCCTCGGACCTGGCCGCCGGTCGCTCCCGCGGCTCCGGATGCGTCATCTCCCTGACGGATCCGGCGGCCTGGAGGTAACAGATGAGCGAGACCGACCTCGCGACCCGGTTCGACGCCCACCGCGCGCACCTGCACGCCGTGGCCTACCGGGTGCTGGGCTCGTTCGCCGACGCCGACGACGCGGTCCAGGAGGCGTGGCTGCGGCTGGGGCGCACGGGGGGCGACGCCGTGGACAACCTGGGCGGCTGGCTGACGACGGTCGTCGGGCGCGTGGCCCTGGACATGCTCCGGGCCCGCGCCGCACGCCGCGAGCACCCCCTGGACGGCGGCCTGCCCGACCCCGTCGTCGCGTGGCCGACCGGCGGCGGGACGCGGGCGCCGGAGGAGTCGGCGGTGCGGACGGACGCGGTCGGCCTGGCCCTCATGGTCGTCCTGGAGTCCCTCTCCCCGCCCGAGCGGCTGGTGTTCGTGCTCCACGACCTGTTCGCGGTGCCCTTCGCGGAGGTCGGCGCCGTCGTCGGGCGCAGCCCCGCCGCGGCGAAGCAGCTCGCCAGCCGGGCCCGGCGCCGGGTGCGCGAGCGGGTCCCGCCGTCCGCCGCGGTCGACGTCCCGCGGCACCGGGAGGTCGTCGCGGCCTTCCTCGCCGCGACCCGCGGCGGCGACCTCCAGGGCCTGCTGGCCGTGCTCGACGCCGACGTCGTGCTGCGGGTCGACCGGGGGCCTGCACCCGGCCGGTCGTCCGTCGTGGAGTTCTCCGGCGCCGCCGGGGTGGCCGGCCAGGCCCTCGCGTTCTCCCGTCTCGCCCCCTTCGCGCACCCGGTCCTGGTCGACGGGGGACCCGGGCTCATCACCGTCGTGGACGGGGAGGTGCACGCGGTGCAGGGCTTCACCCTGCACCGCGGGCGGATCGTCGAGATCGACCTCTACGCCGACCGCGAGCGGCTGCGGCACCTGGTGCGGGGTCAGGGTGCGGGCCGCGACGCCGCCCGCGGGGCGGAGGAGTCGTCGCCGAAGGCCACGTTCGCCAGCCCCTCGGAGACCCGCCACACCCGCTCGGCGTCCTCGGTGCTGCGCAGCGGGCGGTAGAGAGCCTGCTCGGCGGGGGCGCCGCCGAGGTTCCCGAAGCCGCCGGGTCCGTAGAACACCCCGCCCCGGGCCTGCGGGGAGGTCGCGGCGTACAGGGCGGGGAGACCGGCGCTCTCGGTGGTCCCGACCAGGATGCCGCGGGCGGACAGCGCACCGATGATCCGCCGGCCCCGGGTCGCCCGGTCCCGTCCGAGCTCGCTGCGCGGGGCGAGCAGGTTCGACGGGGCGACCCCGGGGTGGGAGAGGTTGCTGGTGATGCCCCAGTCGCCGGCCCGGCTGCGGCGTTCGAGCTCGAGCGCGAAGAGCCCGAACGCGATCTTCGACTTCGAGTACGCGCGCATCCCGTCGTAGGAGCGTTCCCCGTCCAGGTCGTCCCAGTGGATCGAGCCGGAGCGCGCGGCGACGCTGATCTGCGAGGTCACGCGGGCGCGACCGGCGCGCAGCAGCGGCAGCAGGTGGGCGACGAGGGCGACGTGGCCGAGGTGGTTGGTGCCGAACTGCAGCTCGAAGCCGTCGGCGGTGGTCTGCCGGTCGGGCGGGGTCATGACCCCGGCGTTGTTGATCAATACGTGGATCGGCCGGTCCTCCTCGCGCAGCGCCGCGCCCAGCGCGGCGACCGAGGCGAGCGAGGACAGGTCGAGCGTGCGCAGCGACACGGTGGCGTCGCGGACCTGCTCGCGGATCGCGGCGACGGCCGCCTCGCCCTTGCGCGGGTTGCGGACCGGGAGGACCACCTCGGCGCCGGCGGCGGCGAGCCGTCGGGCGATCCCGAGGCCGATGCCGTCGCTGGCGCCGGTGACGACGGCGCGCCGGCCGGCGAGGTCGGGGACGTCGATGTCGAGGGGTCTGCGTGGCACGGGGAGTCCTCCTGCGGGCTGGGCAGCCCGGTCGTCGCTGG
>CADCTH010000123.1 GCA_902805495.1 uncultured Actinomycetospora sp. | reverse complement strand
CCGCGCGAGCGCATCCGCATGATGAGCACGAACGCCGTCCACGAGCTGCTCGAGGTCGGGATCATCTCGCCGGACCAGAAGCCCTGCCAGGGCCTCGGGGTGGGCGAGGTCGGCTACCTCATGACCGGGGTGAAGGACGTCCGGCAGTCGCGCGTCGGCGACACGGTCACGTGGGAGCGCAAGGGCGCCACCGAGCCGCTCGGCGGCTACCGCGACCCGCAGCCGATGGTTTACTCGGGCCTCTACCCCATCGACGGCTCCGACTACCCGCTGCTGCGCGACGCGCTGGACCGGCTGCGCCTCAACGACGCCGCCCTGTCCTACGAGCCCGAGACGTCCGCGGCGCTGGGCTTCGGGTTCCGCTGCGGCTTCCTCGGCCTGCTGCACCTCGAGATCACCCGCGACCGCCTCGAGCGCGAGTACGGCCTCGAGCTGATCTCCACCGCACCCAACACCGTCTACCGCCTCGCGCTCGACGACGGCAGCGAGGCCGAGGTCACCAACCCCGCGGACTGGCCCGAGGGCAAGGTCGCGACGATCTACGAGCCGATCACCAAGGTCTCGGTGCTCGCGCCGTCCGACTTCGTCGGCCCGATCATGGAGCTGTGCCAGTCGCGGCGCGGCCAGCTCGAGGGCATGGACTACCTGTCCGACAGCCGGGTCGAGCTGCGCTACACGATGCCGCTCGCCGAGATCATCTTCGACTTCTTCGACATCCTGAAGTCGCGCACCCGCGGCTACGCGTCGCTGAACTACGAGCCCGCCGGCGAGCAGGCCGCCGACCTGGTGAAGGTCGACATCCTGCTGCAGGGCGAGCCGGTCGACGCGTTCTCCGCGATCGTGCACCGCGACGCCGCCTACGCGTACGGCAACTCGATGGCCACCAAGCTGCGCGAGCTCATCCCGCGCCAGCAGTTCGAGGTGCCGATCCAGGCCGCCATCGGGGCCAAGATCATCGCTCGCGAGACGATCCGCGCGATCCGCAAGGACGTGCTCTCCAAGTGCTACGGCGGCGACATCACCCGCAAGCGCAAGCTGCTCGAGAAGCAGAAGGAGGGCAAGAAGCGGATGAAGACCATCGGTCGGGTCGACGTCCCGCAGGAGGCCTTCGTGGCGGCGCTGTCGACCGACCAGAACGCGGTGGACAAGGCCAAGAAGAAGTAGCGCGACGGGCGCCGGTGATCGGCCGGGAACAACCGCTCGCGTAGACTGGTTGTCAGCGCCGAGCTGTCGGCCTGGGAAGGACCCTGCGTGTCACCGGGTCCGCGGACAGCTCACGTGTCCGCCGTACCCTTCCTGAAAGAGATCTGTGACAAACGCTGCTGTCCTTTCCGATCACGACGTCGAGCTCGTCGACGTGATCAGCCCCTCCGACGAGAGCCCCGCGGACGCCCCGTCCGCCGAGGAGGCCTCCGTCACCGAGACCCCCGACGCGACCGACGAGGTCGACGAGGACGTCGCCGACGAGGAGCCGGCCCCCGGCTCCGCGTTCGCCGCGCTGGGCGTGGCCGAGCGCCTGCTGCCGACCCTGGTCGAGTCCGGGTTCGACACCCCCACCCCGATCCAGACCGAGACGATCCCGCTCCTGCTGGCCGGACGCGACGTCCTGGGCCTGGCGCAGACCGGCACCGGCAAGACCGCCGCGTTCGCCCTGCCGATGCTCTCGGCGGTCGACCCGGCGCAGAAGCACGTGCAGGCCCTCGTCCTCACGCCGACGCGTGAGCTGGCGATCCAGGTCGCCGAGGCCCTCGAGCGCCTCGGCGCCGGCGTGCCCGGGCTGGGCGTCGTCCAGCTCTACGGCGGCGCGCCCTACGGCCCGCAGCTGCACGGGCTGCGCCGCGGCGGCCAGATCGTCGTCGGCACGCCCGGCCGCGTCGCCGACCACCTCGAGAAGGGCACCCTCGACCTCCGCGACGTCGCGCACTTCGTGCTCGACGAGGCCGACGAGATGCTGCAGATGGGCTTCCTCGAAGAGGTCGAGCGCATCTTCGAGCTGCTGCCCGCCGACCGCCAGGTGGCGCTGTTCTCGGCGACGATGCCCGGCGCCATCCGCGAGGTCTCGCGGCGCCACCTCAACGCCCCGGCCGAGGTGTCGATCAAGTCGAAGACGCAGACGGGCATCAACACCCGCCAGCGCTACGTCGTCGTGCCCGAGCGGCTCAAGGCCGACTCGTTGGCGCGCATCCTGCAGGTCGAGGACTTCGACGCCTGCCTGGTGTTCGTCCGCACGCGGCAGAACACCACCGACGTCACCGACGCCCTCAACCGCCGCGGGTTCGCGGCGGTCGCGATCTCGGGCGACCTCTCCCAGCCCCAGCGGGAGAAGACCATCGCCGACCTGCGCGCCGGCGAGATCGACGTGCTGGTGGCCACCGACGTCGCGGCCCGCGGGCTCGACGTCGACCGCATCTCGCTCGTGGTCAACCACGACCTGCCGCCGGACAGCGAGTCCTACGTCCACCGCATCGGCCGCACCGGCCGGGCCGGGCGCAGCGGCGACGCGATCTCGTTCGTCACGCGCGGCCAGATCCGCACCATGCGGATGATCGAGTCGGTCACCAAGCAGAAGGCCGAGGAGATGTCGGTGCCGGGCACCGACGAGGTGAACGCGGTGCGCAAGCGCCGCTTCGCCGAGCGCATCACCGGCACGCTGGACGGCACCGTCACCGGCGGCGACCCGATGGACGTGTTCCGCGGCATCGTCGGCGACTACGTCGCCGAGACCGGTGCGGACCCCCTCGAGCTGGCCGCCGCGCTGGCCAAGATGGTCCAGGGCACCAAGCCGCTGCTGGTCGAGGACCTGCCGGCCCCGTCGCCGCGCGCTGACAAGCGGCCGCCGCGCGAGGGCAAGCCGGACCGCGGCCAGGGCCGCGGCGGCAAGGCCCCCGAGTGGACCGTGGGCTCGGGCACCGACACCTACCGCATCGAGGTCGGCCACAACCAGCGCGTGCGGCCGGGCGCGATCGTCGGCGCCATCGCCAACGAGGCGGGGCTCGACTCGCAGCACATCGGGCACATCGACATCCGCACCGACCACACGCTGGTCGAGCTGCCCGCCGACGTGCCGGGCCACGTGGTCAAGCGCCTGCAGCGCGCCCGCGTCGCCGGCCGCCCGATGGGCCTGCGCCGCGCGTCGGGTGCCGAGGCCGCGACCGTGTCCCCGCGCCCGAGCCGCGGTCCCAAGCGCCGCTGACGGCTCCGCGCTCGTGCTTGACCGTGCTCCGGCGCGGATAATCAGGCACGAGCGCGGACGCGCACGGCGGGAGGACGGACGATGCGACGGTCGGTCGTGGTCGTGGGGGCGGGCCCGCGCGGGGCGGGCGTGCTCGAGCGCCTGGCCGCCAGCGCCGGCGAGTTCGGGGTCGGTCCGGGCGCCGAGCTCGACGTCCACCTCGTCGACCCCTACCCACCCGGCGCGGGACGCATCTGGCGTCACGAGCAGTCGTCGCTGCTGTGGATGAACTCCATGGCGGCCGACGTCACGATGTTCACCGACGACAGCGTCCGCTGCGACGGGCCGATCGTCCCGGGTCCGTCGCTCTACGAGTGGGCGCAGCAGGTGCGCGAGGGTCGGCTGCCCGGCGAGTCGGTGCCGCCCGGCCCCGTCGGTGACGAGCTCCGCGCGCTGGGCCCCGCGACGTTCGCCACCCGGCGCCTGCAGAGCCACTACCTGGACTGGGTGCTGCGCCACGTCGAGGCGACCCTGCCCGCCGGGGTGCACGCCCACCGGCACCGCACGCGGGCGGTCGGGCTCGTCGGCGGCTCGCCGCAGCGCGTGCGGCTGGCGACCGGCGAGGAGCTCGACGCCGACGCCCTGGTGCTGGCGAGCGGCCACCTCGACGCCGACCCCACCCCCGACGAGCAGGACCTCGTCGCCTTCGCCGTCGCGCACGGGCTGCGCTACTTCCCGCCCGAGCAGACCACCGACACCGACCTCGACCACATCCCGGCCGGCGAGACGGTGATCGCCCGCGGCATGGGCCTCGCGTTCGTCGACCTCGTCGTGCTGCTGTTCGAGGGCCGCGGGGGCGGGTTCGCGCCCGACGGCCCCGACGGCCGGCTGCGCTACGTCCCGTCCGGCCGCGAGCCCGTGCTGCACGTCGGCTCCGGGCGCGGGGTGCCGTACCACGCGAAGACCGAGTACGCGCTGCGCGGACCGCGCCCGCCGCTGCCGCGCTTCCTGGGCCCCGACGACGTCGCGGGTTTCGTGCGCCGCGGCGGGATCGACCTGCGCCGCGACGTGTGGCCGCTGATGGCCAAGGAGGTCGGCTGGGGCTACTACCACGAGCTCTTCCACGGCCACCCCTACCGCGTGCACGGCACGTGGGACGCGTTCGCCGCGGCGTACGCCGAGCTCGACTGGTACTCCGACGCCCGCACCGAGCTGATCGCGTCGTCGGTGCCGGACCCCGACGACCACCTCGACTTCGAGCGCATCGACCGCCCGCTGCGCGACCTCTGCGTCGACGACCCGGACGCCCTGCAGCGGGCGCTGCGCGAGTACATCGCCGACGACCTCGCCCGCCACGTGGACGAGCGCTACACCGCCGAGCTCGGGGCGTTCGTGGCCCTGCTCAGCGTGTTCGCCCAGGTCACGGAGCTGGCGGGCACCGACGCGCTGACCCCCGCCTCGCGCGCGCGGGACCTGTCGTGGTGGCAGAACCTGTTCAGCTCGCTGGCCAGCGGCCCGCCCGGACCGCGCCTGCGCCAGCTGCTCGCGCTCTCGCGCGCCGGGTACGTGCGCTTCCTCGGCGCCGGGCTGGTGGTCGAGGCGGACGGCGACGCCGGGGTGTTCCGGGCGCGCAGCGACAGCCTCGACGGCGTCGAGGTCGAGGCGCGCACGTTCGTCGAGGCCCGCCTGCCCGCGCCGAGCGTGAGCGGCAGCGCCGACCCGATGCTCGCCGCCCTGCACGCCGACGGCCAGCTCGACGAGGAGGTCCTCGACCTCGGCGGGGGCTGCCCGACGCAGGCGTGCTCGTCGGCGGTGCGCTCGGCCGACGCGGCCGTGGCGCACGGCGAGGGCGCCGTGGTGCTGCACCACACCGGGCTGGTGCGCGTGCGCCCGTCGGACTACCGCCTGGTGGACGACGACGGCGAGGCCCACCCGACCCGCTTCGCGATCGGCCCGCACACCAACGTGCGCATCCCCGGCGCGTTCACCCGCCCGAACACCAACGCGCTGAGCTTCCGCGCCAACGACGCGGTCGCCCGCGCCGTGCTCGCCCAGGTCGTGCCCGCTGCCGGCCGGCTCTCGGCGTGACCGCCCTCCCCGCGCCCGTCCGCGTCGCCCTGCCGGACATCACGCTGTCGGTGCTCGACGCGGGGGCGGTGCCGGCGGTGGTGCTGCTGCACGGCTTCCCCGACCGCGCGACGCTGTGGCGCGCCCAGATCGAGGCCCTCGTGGCCGCCGGGTACCGGGTGATCGCGCCCGATCTGCGCGGGTTCGGCGACAGCGACCGACCCGAGGACGTCGCGTCGTACCGGATCCACCACTCCGTGGCCGACGTGCTGGCGCTGCTCGACGAGCGCGGGGTCGAGCGCGCGGCGGTGGCCGGGCACGACTTCGGCTCGGTCGTGGGGTGGGCGCTCGCGATGCGCAGCGACCGCGTCACCCGCTACGCCGCCCTCGCCGTCGGGCACCCCGAGGCGTTCCGCGCCGCGGGCCTCGAGCAGCGCGCCCTGTCCTGGTACATGCTGTGGTTCCAGTTCCCCGGGGTGGCCGAGGAGGTCCTGCCCGCGGACGACTGGGCGCTGCTGCGCCGGTGGCTGCACCCCGGGCGGGCGCCCGACGACGCCCTCGTGCAGACCCAGATCGCCGACCTCGCCCGGCCGGGCGCGCTGGCCGCCGGGCTGTCCTGGTACCGCGCCAACATCGACCCGCGCACGTTCGTCGACGAGAGCCCGCTGGGGCTGCCGCGGCTCACGATCCCGGTGCTGGGCATGCTCGGCGGGGCCGACGTCGCGCTCGGCGAGGCGCAGATGGCGGACTCGGGCCGCTACCTCGACGGCCCGTTCACCTACGTCCCGGTGCCCGGCGGCGACCACTGGCTGCCGGTCCGCGACGCCGACACCATCACGTCGACGCTGCTCGCCTTCCTCCGTGAGCGATCTTTGGGCCTATAGGCCCAAAGATCGCTCACATGGGGGTCAGCGGGTGAAGACGATCTTGCCGGCGGTGTTGCCGTCGAGCATCGCCTGGAAGCCGTCCTCGGCGTCGGCCATCGGCAGCTCCTGGCCGATCTCCGGGACGATGCCCGTGGCCGCGACGAACTCGAGCAGGTCGCGCAGCTCGGCGAGCGTGCCCATCGTCGAGCCGACCACGTTCTTCTGCAGGAAGAACACCTGGGCCAGGTCGGCGCTGGGCGCGAAGCCGGACGTGGCGCCGGAGCAGACGATGGTGCCGCCGGGCACGAGCGCGCGCAGCGAGTGCTTCCAGGTCGCCTCGCCGACGGTCTCGAAGACCGCCTGCACCTTGCCCGGGAGCTTGGCGTTCGACTCGAACACCTGGTGCGCGCCCAGGCGCAGGGCCAGCTCGCGCTTCTCGTCGGTGCGCCCGGTGACCCAGACCTGCATGCCCGCGGCGCGCCCGAGCTGGATCAGCGCCGTGGACACGCCGCCCGAGGCGCCCTGCACGAGCATCGTCTGCCCGCCCCGGAGCCCGGACTTGGTGAACAGCATCCGGTAGGCGGTCAGCCACGCCGTGCCCATCACGGCACCCGTCGAGGCCGTCATGCCCTCGGGACGCGGCAGCGCGTTGCGCTTCGGCACGACCACGTAGTCGGCGAAGCTGCCCTGCGCCCACTCGGTGAGCATCTTGCGCGACGGGTCGAGGGTCTCGTCGTCCTTCCAGTCCGGGTCGCCCATGAGCGAGTGCAGGACCACGGGGGTGCCGTCGTCGAGCGTCCCGGCGCCGTCGCAGCCCAGGATCATGGGAAACTGGTCCTCCTTGATCCCGACGCCGCGCAGCGTCCACAGGTCGTGCATGTTGAGGCTCGCCGCCTCGACCTTGACCCGTACCCAGCCGTCGGGCACGTCGGGGTCGGGCCGCTCACCCACCACGAGGGAGGCGACCGGGTCGTCGGCGTTGGGCTCGGAGGCGTAGACCGCGAACATGCCCGCAACCTATCCGGGACGCGTTCCCCCCTGCCGGACGAATCTGCCCGATGAGTTCGATGAGCGGGCGCGGTTGGACCGGTGAGACCCCCGTGACGACCCGAGAACCTCCTGGAGGACCCGTGTACGCCCCGCTGCCCGGCATCGACGTCT
>CADCTH010000122.1 GCA_902805495.1 uncultured Actinomycetospora sp. | reverse complement strand
GCGGCCGTCGTTGCGCAGCGACTCGCTCATCAGGGTCAGCTTCGACTGGTAGTCGCCGCTGACCGGGATGCAGGTCGGGTGGATCTGGGTGTAGCAGGGGTTGGCGAACAGCGCGCCCCGCTTGTGCGCCCGCCAGATCGCCGTGGCGTTGGAGCCCTTGGCGTTCGTCGACAGGTAGTAGACGTTGCCGTAGCCGCCCGAGCACAGGATCACGACGTCGGCGAGGTGCGTGTCGAGCTCCCCGGTGAACAGGTTGCGCGTGACGATCCCGCGCGCCTTCCCGTCCACGACGATGAGGTCGAGCATCTCGGTGCGCGGGTGGACCTCGACGGTGCCGGCGTGCACCTGACGCTCGAGCGCCTGGTAGGCGCCCAGCAGCAGCTGCTGGCCGGTCTGCCCGCGCGCGTAGAAGGTGCGCGAGACCTGCGTGCCGCCGAACGAGCGGGTGTCGAGCAGGCCCGAGTACTCGCGGGCGAAGGGCACGCCCTGCGCGACGCACTGGTCGATGATGTTGACGCTGACCTCGGCCAGGCGGTGCACGTTCGACTCGCGCGAGCGGAAGTCGCCGCCCTTGACGGTGTCGTAGAACAGCCGGTGCACCGAGTCGCCGTCGTAGCGGTAGTTCTTGGCGGCGTTGATGCCGCCCTGCGCCGCGATCGAGTGCGCGCGCCGGGGGCTGTCCTGGTAGCAGAACGACTTGACGTGGTAGCCGGCCTCGCCCAGCGTCGCCGCCGCGGCGGCGCCGGCCAGGCCGGTGCCCACCACGAGGACGCTCATCTTGCGGAGGTTGGTCGGGTTGACCAGCTTCGCGGAGAACTTGCGGTCGTTCCACCGGTCGGCGATGGGGCTGTCCGGGGCGCGCGTGTCGGCGATCGGGTCGCCGAGGACGTAGCGGCCCTCCCCCTGGACGGCCGTGGGTTCCTGCTGCAGTTCGGACATCGTCACCTCACCAGACCGGTCATCACGGCCAGCGGGACGATCGCGAAGCCGATCGTGATCACCGCCGCCACGACGAGGGCAAAAGTCTTGAGCGCGTTCTGCTTCATGGCGCTGTTGGCGCCGAACGTCTGGATGGCTGACCAGAGCCCGTGCCGGATGTGGAAGCCGAGCGCGACGACCGCCAGGATGTAGAAGAGCGACACGTACCAGCGGTCGAAGCTCGCGACGAGCTTCGTGTAGGCGCTGGACTCACCCGGCAGCGGGTTCACCGTGCCCGTGGTCAGGTCGAGGATGTGCCAGATCACGAAGAGCAGGATGATCACCCCGCCCCAGCGCATCGTGCGCGCGGCGTAGCTGCCCTCCCACCGCTGTCGGTGCTGGTAGCCCACGGGACGGGCCTTCTTCGCCTTGTACCAGAGCGAGAAGGACGCCCACACGTGCAGCACGAGGCTCGTGATGAGCACGGCGCGGGCGATCCAGAGGACGCCCTCGTAGCCGAAGATCGCCTCGCCGATCTCGCGCAGGTGCTGCGCGTAGGCGTCGAACGACTCGATGCCGAAGAAGACCTTGAGGTTCCCGAGCATGTGGGCGATGACGTACAGCAGGAAGATCGTGCCGGTGACGGCCACGACGGACTTCTTGCCGACCGAGGTGCCCCACGTCCTCGACACGATGTTGCGCTGCGGGGTGATGACCACGTGAAAAAGGTAAGTCGGGGAACCGCGGAGCGCTAATGCATGCAAGACGGGGATGACATAGCTTCGAGCTATGGCGATGACCATCAAACAGCTCAGCTACTTCCTCGCTGTGGTGGACACCGGACGGTTCACGCAGGCAGCGGCCCTGTGCCGGGTCGCCCAGCCGACCTTGAGCAAGCAGATCCGGACGCTCGAGGAGGACCTCGGCGAGACGTTGCTCACGCGCGGTCACGACAACGTCACACCGACGGCGGCCGGTGAGGCGCTCCTGCCGCTGGCGCGCCGGATCGTCGCCGACTCCGAGACGGCCCGCCTGGAGATCGCCGAGCTCGCCGGGCTGCGCCGCGGGCGGCTGCGCCTCGGAGCCACCCCCAGCCTGTGCGTCAGCGTCGTCGCCGACGTGCTCGAGGTGTTCCACGGCCGCTACCCCGGTATCGCCCTGCAGATCGCCGAGGGCGGCTCCCAGGACCTCGTCGCCGACCTCCAGCGCGGCCAGCTCGACCTCGCGCTCGTCATCGACCGCGGCGAGACGGTGCGCGACCTCGCGCTGACGCCGGTGCTGCGCGAGGAGCTCGTGGTGGTCGCGGCGCGGGGCTGGCCCGACCTCGGCGACCACATCGGCGTCGCCGAGCTCGCCGCGCACCCGCTGGTGGTCAACCGCCCCGGCTACGAGCTGCGCGAGGTGACGCTCGCGGCGTGTGCCGCAGCCGGCGTGACGCCGCAGATCGCCGTGGAGGGAGGGGAGATGGACGCGGTGCTGCGCATGGTCGAGCGCGGGCTGGGCGTGGCGATCGTGCCCAGCCTCGTGCTCGCCGGGCACCCGACGCTGCAGGCGACCCGGCTCGACGGCGGGGCGTGGAGCCACCGGACGATCTCGCTGGCCCACCGCACCGACGTCGCCCCCACCCGCGCCGCCCAGGCCTTCCGCGAGGACCTGCTCAGCGTGCTCGCCCGCACCTCGCGCACGGGGCACCTGCCCCCCGGCGTGCGCTACGTCCACCCCCCGACCTTGACCGCCTGAGCCAGCGCCGCGGCGTGGTCGCCCGCGCCCTCGACGACGACGCTGCCCAGGCCGAGCCACGCCGCCATCGCCGCCAGCTCGGCCGCCAGCTCGGCGGCGACGCGGGCCTCGTCGGGGCGGCCGGGCCCGTCCTCGGCGTACGCCCCGGGCACGCGCAGCACCCCGGCGACCCGGTCGGCCTTGAGGTCGACGCGCGCCACGAGCCGTCCGTCGAGCAGGAACGGGAAGACGTAGTAGCCGTGCGTGCGCTTCTCGGCGGGCGTGTAGATGCCGATGCGGTAGTGGAAGCCGAACAGCCGCAGGGTGCGCGCCCGGAACCAGATCAGCGGGTCGAACGGCGCGAGCAGCGCCCGGCCCTTGACGCGCCGGGGCAGCCGCGCGCCCGGCGCGAGGTAGGCGGGCGCCGACCACCCCTCCACGGCCACCGGCTCGAGCTGGCCGGCGTCGACGAGCTCGGCCACCGCGGCCTGCGACTCCGCGGGGGGCAGACGGTGGTAGTCGCGCAGGTCGGGCTCGGTGGCGACGCCGAGCGCCGTCGCGGCCTGGGCCACGAGCGTCCGCATCGCCTCGTCGCGCGCGGGGTCGCGGGCGAGGACCTCGGGCGGCAGGACGCGCTCGGGCAGCTCGTAGGCGCGCCGGAAGCCGCGGCGCGTGCCGGTGGTGAGCCCGCCGGTGGCGAAGAGGTGCTCGCAGGCCACCTTGATGTCCGAGCGCGTCCACCAGCCGCCGTGGGCGCGGGCCCGCCGGTCGCCGCCGTCGCCGAGCACCCGCTCGACCTCCGAGGCCTCGAGCGGACCGTGCTCCGCGATCGCCTCCAGCACGGCGTCGAGGACGTCGGGGCGGTGGTCGAGCGCGTTGCCCAGCCAGCGGTTCTCGCGCGCGGCGTTGTCGCGCATGCGCCAGCGGAACAACGGCCAGTCCTCCACCGGCAGCAGGCTCGCCTCGTGCACCCAGTACTCGACCACCGCCCGGCGCCGGCGCTCCGCGGCCGTGTGCGGCCAGGCGAGCGCGTCGAGGGCGTCGCGGTCGTACGCGCCGAGGCGCGAGAACACCGGCGTGTAGTGGGCCCGGACGGCCACGTTGACCGAGTCGAGCTGGAGCAGCCCGAGCCGGCGCACGGTGGCCGTCAGCGTGGCGCGCGTGGGCTGCCCGCGGCGGGCGGGACCGGCGAGGCCCTGCGCCGCCACGGCAGCCCGTCGCGCCTGGGCCGCGGACATCGTCTCCACGTCCCGCATCCTGCCCCAGCCCCCCGACAAGGCCGGGAGACGGAGCGCAGCGGAGCTCGACCATCGACGCGGGAGACGGAGCGCAGCGGAGCTCGACCATCGACGCGGGAGACGGAGCGCAGCGGAGCTCGACCATCGACGGGGAATCACCGGGGTCACACGGGCGTTGACCAGGGAAAAGAGGAAATGAGGAGGACCATGGTCGGGGACCGTGTGGAGATCGTCGTCGACGCCGGTGGCGCGACGCGGACGTGGGAGGTCGAGGCCACGAAGGCCGGGCGTCGCGTGGACGTCGCGCACGGCCGGGGCGTCGTGGAGGTCAGCGAGGTGACGCGCGGCGGGACGCCGGTGCGCACCGCGCGGTTCATGTCGTCGCGGGTGCTGGCGCTGGTCGAGCACCCCGCCGGGCAGGTGCGGCTCGCCGACGACGAGCCCCCGGTGCTCCCGTTGCCGCGCCCCGCCTAGCACGCGTCAGACGAGCCCCGCCAGCCGCTGCGCGACCTCGCGGTAACGGCTGACGGCCACGAGGTGGATGCCGTCGACCCCGGCGTCGCGCAGCGCCAGCGCGTGCTCGCAGGCCGCGTCGACGCCCGCCGTGTCGTCCTCGCCGAGCGCCTCGACGAGGCCGGCGGGCAGATCCAGGTCCATGCCCTCGGCGACCCCGCGGGCCATCTCCGGCCCGGTGGGCACGAGGACGCCGGCGCGCACCGGGGCGGCGAGGTCGGGGTGACGCTCGCGCCAGTCGGTGACCGCGGGCAGCGAGAACGTCGGGGCGAGCCACACGACGTCGGCGTCACGCTTCCAGCGCGGGAGGTCGCGGCCCGGGGCGGCGACGACGCCGACGCGCAGGGTCGTCTCGTGCTCCTCGGCCAGCGCGCGGGCCTCGCGGAGCATCGTCCCGACGGTCAGCGGGCCGTCCTCCTCGTCGTCGTCCGGCCGGTCGCCGCGCAGCAGCAGCACCTCGCGCACCCCGAGGGCCAGGAGTCCCAGCAGGTCGCGGCGCAGGCCCAGGGTGTTGCGGTCGCGGGCGTTGAGCACGGCGACGGTCTCGGCGTCGCGCCGCCGGACCTCGGCGGCGACGACGAGCCCCGCGACCGCCGCCCGGGCCGTCGCGTTGTCGGGCACGAGGAAGCGGGCGGCCACCGGGGCGAGCGCGTCGAGCTGGCGGGCGATCGGCGCGAGGTCCGGGCGGTGCGGGACGTCGAGCTCGGCCGTGATGTCGAGAGGGATGTCGAGACTCACGTGACCTCGGCGAGCGCGCCGGTGTCGACGTCGTAGACGAAGCCGCGCACGGCGTCGGTGTGCAGCAGGAACGGGCTGGAGCGCACCGCGGCGAGCGAGTCGCGGACGTCCTGCTCGGTGTCGGCGAACGTGCCCGGCGCCCAGGTCGGCCGTTGCCCGGTGTCGGCCTCGAGCTCGGCGACGAAGTCGTCGTCGGTGAAGGTCGCCATGCCGCACTTCGTGTGGTGCAGGAGCACGACCTCGTGCGTCTGCAGCTTGCGCTGGCTGACCGCGAGCGAGCGCAGCACGTCGTCGGTGACGATCCCGCCGGCGTTGCGGATCACGTGGGCCTCGCCGTCGCCCAGGCCCAGCACGCGGTAGACGTCGAGGCGGGCGTCCATGCAGGCCACGACCGCGACGCCGCGCGACGGGGGTCCGGGCAGACCGGGCCGGTCGAAGCCCCGCGCGTAGGTCTCGTTCGCCGCCAGCATCTCGTCGGTCGCGGTCATGTCTCCTCCGTGGTGGTCCTGCCGGGCCGGTACCCCGTGCGAGCGTGCGGCGCGCGGTGACGGTGGTCTCTAGGATCCGGGCATGGCGCTCGCCTCCGTCCGCCCCGCGGTCCCCGACGACGCGGACGCGATCGCCCGCGTCCAGCGGACCGTCTGGACCTCGGCCTACGCCGACCTGCTGCCGCCGGGCGCGGTGGAGGGGTTCGACGAGGACGCGGTCGCCCGCGGCTGGGCGGGGCCGATCGCGGCCGGCGCGGTGTGGGTGGCGACCGAGGGCGACGCGCTGGTCGGCTTCTGCGCCGCGGGACCGGCCTCGCCCGAGGACCTGGCCGACGCGGGCGGCGCGGTGCCGGACGACGTCGCCGCCGTGGCGGTGGTGGCCGCCCTGCTCGTGGAGCCGCGGTGGGGCCGGCG
>CADCTH010000121.1 GCA_902805495.1 uncultured Actinomycetospora sp. | reverse complement strand
GCGCGGCGACTTCCCCGCCGACGTCGCCGCCCGTGCCGACACCCCGTTCGCGCGGGTCGCGGCGCGGCTCGTCGGGCGGGGGCTCCCGCAGCTCCAGCTGCACGGGTTCGCCGACCGCGACGGCGTCGACGTCGTCCTCTCGCCCGGGGCGAGCGCCGACGGTCCGCTGCTCGACGCCGTCACCGGCCGGCTGGCGGCGACGGGGGAGCGCGTCGGCGTGGGCGAGGACCCGCGCTGGACCGACCTGCTCGGGCGGCGCAACGTCCAGGGCCTCGCCGCCGCCGAGCGCGCGACCGCGTTCGTGCACCTCGAGCTCTCGCGCTCGCTGCGCCGGGACCCCGGGCGGCGCGAGGCCGTGGCGGACGCCCTCGCTCGCGCCGTGGACGATGTGAGCGGGGGGATTTCCTGGCGTTGAACGCCAGCGTGGCCCCCACGCTGGCACACCGGAGGTGCGCCGGCGTGAGGGCCACGGCGGGACGGCGTCGTGCGGGGGTGCGTCAGCGACGGATGCGGAAGATGCCCCAGGAGAGCTGGCCGCTGCGGCCGCCGTTCACCCAGTTCTGCAGGCCCGTCTTCATGTTCGCGATGTACTCGTCCGAGATCGTGCCCTTGAACCGCAGCTCCGCGGCCTCGAGCTCGGCCAGCACGCGCCCGTAGTGGGTCGTGAGCTGGTCGGTGTGGTCCTCGAACGTGAAGTCGGCGAACCCGAGCTTCGCGAACTCGTCGCGGTAGAACCCCGGCGACCCGAGGGTGTCGAGGTGCAGGCGCGCGAGGATCGGCGTCAGCGCCCCGGTGTCGGCGGCGTCGTCGGCCATCGGGTCGGTGAACACCACCTGCCCGCCGGGCTGGAGCACGCGCTCGATCTCCGCGACGACCTGGCGGCGCTCGCCGGAGTGGAGGAACGCGTCCTGCGACCAGACGAGGTCGTAGCAGTTGTCCTGCACCGGCATGCTCTCGAACGACCCGTCGACGACGTCGACGAGGTGGTCGAGGCCCTGCGCGCGGTTCTTCTCGCGGTTACGCTCGTTCTCGACCTCGCTGAGGTTCAGGCACGTCACGCGGCAGCCGTACTGCTTGGCCAGCCAGCGGGCCGACCCGCCGTAGCCCGCGCCCATGTCGAGGATGCGGGTCTCCGCGGTGATGCCCATGCCCTCGGCCATGCGCTCCACCGTGCGCTGCGAGGCGGGGGCGATCGGCTCGTCGGGCGTCGCGTAGAGCCCGACGTGGATGTCCTCGCCGCCCCAGACCTCGTGGTAGAAGGTGTCGGCGTCGCTGGAGTTGTAGTAGTCGCGCGCGGTGTGCACCGCGGTCGAGTAGCTCTCGGTCAATTCGTCATCCGGTCGGTAGGTCTTCTCCGCGACGTGGATCCAGAAGTCCGGGCTCTCGGTGCCGTAGGTCTCCTGGAAGTCGCCGTACGAATCGATCTTCTGGAAGCCGACTTCCCGCATCAGCCGGCGCACGTAGTCCTTGCGCAGCGGGAACATGTTGAGGTGGTACACCGAACCGTCGTCGTGGAACGTGTACCGGAAGCGGGCCAGGCCGTCGTCGATGTACTCCGGCTCCGCGGTGACGGTGTCGCCGCAGTAGAAGTACTTGTGCTTCGACGAGAAGCCGTGGTCGAGGATCTCGTCGTAGTTGCGCTGATCGAGGATCAGCACACCGTCGTGCTTGAGCATCGCGTAGAACTCGGCCAGCGCCTTGCGCCGGTCGCGCTCGTTGAACAGGTGCGTGAACGAGTTGCCGAGGCAGATGATCGCGTCGTACTCGCCGTGCACGTCGCGGTTGAGCCAGCGCCAGTCGGCCTGCACCACGCGCAGCACGTGCCCGTGCTGGCGGCCGTTCTCGAAGGCCTTGGCGAGCATCTCGGCGCTGCCGTCGGCGGAGACCGTCTCGAACCCGGCCTTCAGGAGCTGGACGGAATTGAACCCGGTGCCGGTGGCGACGTCGAGGACCTTCTCGACACCACGGGCCGACAACTGGTCGATGAAGAACGAGCCCTCACTGGCGGCCCGGCCCTCCCAACCGATGTAGTCGTCCCACTTGTCCACGAACCCCTTGACGTATTCTTCGTGGTAGTGGTTCGTGTCGCGGACCTCGTTGGGGTTCTCGCCGAACTCCTGGTGGACTGACGGGTCGAATTCAGGGGCCTCGGTGTCGTCGAGGCCAGCCGCGGTGTCGGGGCTCCGGTCTGCGGCTGCGGTCATGTGTCCTCCGGACGTCGGTGACGCTTCCGGGGAGTCGACGCTAGGCAGCCGGGCAGCGACCCGGAAGCACCAGCAACGCCGTACGGTCGACAGAATCGATACAGTCCGCGGCGCCCTGGTCGAACGGACGGACTCATCAGCGCTGCTCCGACCGGGTGCGCACGCGAGGAGATCTCCGTGACCACTTCGGTATGTGATGGCAGCCACGTTTGTGCGGGATCCCGCGCCCCGAGGGGCGCCGTCACCGTCCGTCGACGCCGGGGTGCCCGATCGTCGCATGGAGCGAACTACTCCGACGGCTCCACGATGACCGTCCGGTTGGAGCTCGCCGGACCCGGCAGCTGGCGGCCGTCGGGCCCCACGTCGTTGACGTATCCGGGGAACTGGCTGCCGACACCGCGGGTGCTGATGCGGTCCGCCGGCGCCCCGAGCTCGACGAGCAGCGCCTTGACGGCATCCGCACGCCGGGTGGAGAGATCGACCTGCCCCTGGGGTGTCCCGGCCCGCGCACTGGTGCCGGTGAGTGCGATGCGGCGGCGCGGGGACTCGGTCAGGAACTGCGCGAACGGGGCCAGGACACCGCGCGCGGCATTGCGGTCGCGGAATTCGGCGGTGTCGGGCTGGAAACCGACGGAATTGTCGTCGGGCAGGGCGGTCGCGCGTCCCGGTGTGATCGCGGGCGGCGGCGGCAGGTCCACCACGCTCACCGCCGGCGCGTCGGTGGGGGCGTCGCCGCCGCGCGGCTCGGGCACGACGGCCACGCAGCTCGCCCCGCCCGCGGTGGCGATCGCGGTCCACAGCGCCACCAGCGACTGCCGCTGCGCGGGGCTGAGCGCGGGCTGGGGCTCGGCGACGTCCCCGAGGCCCGCGAGGACCACCGTGGTGCCCTGCAGGCCCGGCAGCGCGTTGCTCGCCCGCAGCGCGTCCACGGTCTCCTCCGGCGGCGCCTCGAGCAGGCCGGGCTGGCGGAAGTCGAGCGGGGCGACGGTGGAGAGCCCGGAGTCGACGAGGACGACGGTGCCCGGGCGGTTGCCGCCGGCGGAGCGCCCCGCGAGGTCGAGCGCGCCCAGCACGTCGACCTCGGGGGTCTGGGCCCGCAGCTCGGTCACCGCGCTGCCGAAGCCGTCGAGGAAGGCGTTGCGGTCGTCCTCGGCGGCGATCGCGTTGCCGGCGTCGGTGCGGAACGTGTCGTTGCCGGCCGACGTCGGCCGCCCGTCGACGTTGATCAGCGTGATCCGGGGCTCGTAGCCCTCGTCGACCGAGCGGGACAGCACCGACACCGTCGCGTCCTGCACCGCCTGCGGCAGGCCCGGCTCGGGGCTGTTCGACCGGCCCGACACCGCGAAGGCCATCGGGCCCACGGGCGCCGGGCAGGAGAGCGCGCCCCCGCCGCCGCCGGAGAAGCCGCCGCCCGCGGCGTCCTCACCGCTCGAGCAGCCGGCGACGAGCGCACCGGCGAGGACCAGGGACAGCAGGCCGACAGCGCGCCGAGCAGGCCTCAACGATGGTCTCCGTTCGTGCTGGGCGCGGGCGCGACGGGGGTGAACGGGCGGAACTCCGGCGGGGCCTCCTCGCCGGGCACGACCTCGTTGGCCGGGGTGAACAGCGGGTAGAACGACGAGCCGGTCAGGCCGTCGGTCACCGACGGGTTGCCCTTCTTCGACGCCATGAGCGTGCGGGCGTAGTTCTGCAGCTCGAGCATCTCGGCGACGACCTGCTGGCGAGCGGCGCGCCAGCGCTGGTCCTCGCGCTCGCGCTCGTTCTCCTGCTGGCGCAGCGCCTCGCGGGCGCGCTCGAGCTCGGCGCGGCTGTGGCGCTCCTGCTCGGTGGCGTCGTGCATCCGGCGCTCGGCGCGGCGCAGCGCTCCCGCGACCGGGTTGAACGACACGAACGTCGCCACCATCGCCGCCATGCCGCTGGCGAGGAACAGCGCGCCGAAGAGCGCCGCGGGCAGCACCGCGGAGAGCTCGATGCCCGACGAGGACCCGCCGAAGCCGCCCCCGCCGGAGCCGAAGCCGCCCGACGAGGAGCCGCCCGGGGTCAGCAGCCGCGAGAAGAACGCCGCGACGCCCAGCACCAGCCAGGTCACGGCGGCGAGGACGGTGAGCGTGGTCGACGCGCGGGGGTCGCCGCAGCGCCGGCGGGCCAGGCCCTGGCCCACGAGGTGCGCGAGGCCCACGGCGGCGGCCGCGAAGCCGACTGTGCCGAGCACGATGAGGAACGGCGAGCCGCGGAACACACGCGCGAGCACGACGTAGAACGCGGCGATGTCGCCGCCGATGGCGAGCACGATGATCCCGAGCGCGAGGTAGTCCTCGCGCGAGCGATTGATCATCAGCGTGGCGTCGCGGTACGAGCGGGGGCGGGCGTCGGGGGCGGGCTCGCCCGGGCCGGTCGCCCGTCGCGGGCCGCCGCCGAACCGGGCGCGCAGGCCCCCGCCCGCGGGGCCACCCCGGGGGGCGCTCATCGGCCCGACTCGCGCGGGTCGTGGCTCATCGG
>CADCTH010000120.1 GCA_902805495.1 uncultured Actinomycetospora sp. | reverse complement strand
GGGCCGCCTGGTCCGGGCTCGCGGGCCGAGGGCGGACCGCCCTGGGGCGGGGTCGCGGGGTAGGACGGGGCGCCGAACGCCGACGTCCCGCCGGGGCCGGGCTGGCCGCCGAGACCGAAGGCCTGGGTCGGGCGGGCCGGGGGCCCGCCGGCGGGCCCCTGGGACGGGGACTGGGGCTGCGCCGAGACCGTGGTGGGCGCGCTGTACGGCGTCGCGCCCTCGGTCGCGCGGCCTGTCGTGCCGGTGTCGTACTCGCGGCCGGTCCCCTCGGCCCAGCGCACTCCCCCGGGGCCTGCTGGTCCGTTCGGCGCTGGTCCGTTCGGCCGGGACGAGGCCCCGGCCGGGTCGGTGGCCGCGCGCGAGGGCGACGTCGATCCGGGCGGCGCGTCGGTCCCCGTCCCGGAGCCGTCCGGGGTGGCGGAGGCGGCGTCGTTCTCGCTCATGCCCCCAGCCTCCCGCATCGCCTCCGCGCCCGCGTCGACAGGCGCCCCGCCCGCCGGCGCGCCGACGGGGCAAGCTGGAGGGGTGGAGCGCCCCGTACCCGGCCCGTCGACGGCCGGCGCGCCGACCGTCGCGGAGCCGACCCGCGCGCCGTCCGACGGCCCCACGGCCACCTCGTCGACCGGAGCAGTCCCCGGTGCGCCGACCGGTGCCCTGCCCGACCCCGAGCCCGCCCGGGAGGAGCCGCCCCCGGGCCTGGTCCGCCACGTCCTGCAGGGCATCCCGCTGCGCCGCCGCGTCGGCATCCTCGTCTCGGTGGGCGGCGGGCTGCTCGTCGCCCTCATCGCGATCGCGGTGTACCTCACCGCGCAGCGCGCGCTCTACGACCAGCTCGACGAGAGCCTCGTGCAGCGCGCCACCGTCGCCGCGTCCGGCGACCTCGCCGACCCCGCCCTGCTGCTGCTCGACGCCGCCGACGCGCTGGCCGCGGGCGAGGTGCGGGTGGCGATCGTGACCTCGGGCGGCGAGTTCGTCACGCTCGCCGGCAACAGCCCGCCGCTGGGGGCGCCCGAGATCGCGGCGGCGCGCCGCGACCCGCCGACGTCGGTGCGCACCGGCATGGTCGACGGCGAGCTCCAGCGCGTCGTCGCCGTGTACGCGGGCGAGGGGCGGGCGCTGGTGCTGGCCCAGGAGCTCGACCCGACGCGCCGGACCCTGTCCAAGCTCGCCGTGGTCCTGCTGGTCACGGGCGCCTCGGGAGTGCTGCTCGCGGCGCTCACCGGCGTCGCGCTCGCCCGCGCGGGCCTGCGCCCGGTGGAGCGGCTGATCTCGGCCACCGAGCGGGTCGCGCGCACCGGCGACCTGCGCCCGATCCCCGTCACCGGCGGCGACGAGATCGCCCGCCTGACCAGCAGTTTCAACGCGATGCTCGCCGCGCTCGCGTCGTCCATCGAGCGACAACGACGGCTCGTCGCCGACGCGGGGCACGAGCTGCGCACGCCCCTGACCTCGCTGCGCACCAACCTCGAGCTGCTCGTCGCCTCCGAGCGACCGGGCGCCCCGAGCCTCTCGGACACCGACCGCGCCGAGCTGCAGGCCGACCTGCGCGCCCAGGTCGACGAGCTCGCCAACCTCGTCGGCGACGTCGTCGAGCTCGCCCGCGACGACCCGCCCGAGGTGGCCGCCGAGCCCCTCGACCTCGCCGAGGTCGTGGAGCGCGCCCTCGACCGGGCCCGGCGCCGCGGGGCCGCCTCCGACGTGGTGTTCGACGTCGACCTGGCCTCCTGCGAGGTCACCGGCGACGCCAACGCCCTCGAGCGCGCGGTGCTCAACCTGCTCGACAACGCCGCGAAGTGGAGCCCGCCCGGCGGCCGGGTGCGGGTGACCCTGCGCGCGGGCGTCGCGCCGGAGCGGCCGGGCACCGCGGTGCTCGAGGTGGCCGACGCCGGCCCGGGGATCGCCGACGAGGAGCTCGACCTGGTCTTCGAGCGCTTCTACCGCTCGCTGGACGCGCGGACGATGAGCGGCTCGGGGCTCGGGCTCTCGATCGTCGCCCAGGTCGCCGAGCGCCACCACGGCGGCGTCTCCGCCGGCCGCGCCCCCGAGGGCGGCGCGCTCCTGCGCTTCTGGATCCCGCGCACCTGACGGGGGTCACAGGTCTGTACGCGTGGCTGTGACGCGGCTTACGGTCGGGGCGAGGGGGGACACGACGACGTCGAGGAGGCCCTTCGGTGAGCAGACTGCGCTTCGGCACGTTCCTGGCCCCGTTCCACCGCGCCGGTGAGAACCCCACGCTCGCGCTCCAGCGCGACCTCGAGCTCGTGGAGCACCTCGACCGGCTGGGCATCGACGAGGCGTGGATCGGCGAGCACCACTCGGCCGGCAGCGAGATCATCGCTTCCCCCGAGATCTTCATCGCCGCGGCCGCGGAGCGGACGAAGCGCATCAAGCTCGGCACGGGCGTGACGTCGGCGAGCTACCACAACCCGCTGTGGGTGGCCGACCGCATGGTGATGCTCGACCACCTCACCCGCGGGCGCTCCATGCTCGGCGTCGGGCCAGGGTCGCTGCCCAGCGACTCGTCGATGATCGGGCTGAACCCCACCGACACCCGCGAGCTCCTCGACGTCAACCTCGACATCATCATGCGGCTGCTCGCCGGCGAGGTGGTCACCGAGCAGACGAGGACCCACAACCTCGTCGAGGCGCAGCTGCAGCTGCGGCCCTACACCGAGCCGTGCTTCGACATCGCCGTCGCGGCCGTCGCCTCGCCCACCGGACCGCGGATGGCGGGCCGCCACGGGGTCGGCCTGCTCTCGATCGGCGCGACGCTCACCCAGGACGGGTTCGACGCGCTGGCCCACCACTGGAGCGTCGTCGAGGAGCGGGCGCAGCACTACGGGCAGCCGACGCCGGACCGCTCGAAGTGGCGCCTCGTCGGACTGATGCACATCGCGGAGACGAAGGAGCAGGCCTACCGCGAGGTCGAGTACGGCATCGAGTCCTGGTTCCGGTACTTCCAGAAGACGGCGGCGTTCCCGCAGATGGCGGTCGAGGGCGGCGACGTCAAGGAGATGATCGACTTCATCAACGAGGCCGGCATCGGGGCCATCGGGACGCCGGACGACGCGAAGGCACAGGTGCAGCGGCTCGCCGACCAGTCCGGTGGCTTCGGCGCCATGCTCCTGCTCGGGCACGAGTGGGCGAACCCGGAGGCGACCAAGCGGTCGTGGGAGCTGCTCGCCCAGAACGTGCTGCCGCACTTCCAGGGCGCGACGTGGGGCGGGCGCACCCACGCCGAGTCGACCCAGGCCGCCAAGGAGCGTGCGGGCCTGCGGCGCGACGAGTTCGCGGCCACCCAGATGGCAGCCGTCGACCACATGACGCAGAAGTACGCCGACGAGGTCGCCGGCACCTCCCGCTGACCCCCTCCGTGAGCGATCTTCGGGCCATAGCCCCGAAGATTGCTCACGTACTACGGGGGCGTCTCGCGCAGCACGTAGCCCACGCCGCGGACGGTGTGGATGAGCCGGGCCTCGCCCTCGGCCTCGGTCTTGCGGCGCAGGTAGCCGACGTAGACCTCGAGGGCGTTGCCCGTGGTGGGGAAGTCGTAGCCCCAGACGTCCTCGAGGATGCGGCTGCGGGTGAGCACGCGGCGCGGGTTGGCCATGAACAGCTCGAGCAGCGAGAACTCGGTGCGCGTCAGGCTGATCGGGCGCTCGCCCCGGCGCACCTCGCGCGTGATCGGGTCCAGCGACAGGTCGGCGAAGCGCAGCGGGTCGGGGTCCGGGGCGCCGCTCTCGTCGGGGGTCCGCCGGCGCAGCAGCGCGCGCAGCCGGGCCAGGAGCTCCTCGAGGGCGAAGGGCTTGGCGAGGTAGTCGTCGGCGCCGGCGTCGAGTCCCGCCACGCGGTCGGACACGGCCTCGCGGGCGGTGAGCACGAGCACCGGGATGTCGTCGCCCGCGTTGCGCAGGCGCCGGCACACCTCGAGCCCGTCGACCCGCGGCATCATCACGTCGAGCACGAGCGCGTCGGGCCGCTGCCCCGCGATGGCCTCGAGGGCCTGCTGTCCGTCGGCGGCGAGCTCGACCTGGTAGCCGTTGAACGCCAGCGAGCGGCGCAGCGAGTCGCGCACCGCCCGGTCGTCGTCCTCGACGAGGATCCGCATGCGCTCAGTGTGGGCCCGCGGCCTGAGACATCGCTGAGACGGCCGCGGGACGAACGTCGAGGTCAGGCCCTCGAGCGGGGATCGAGACCTGATCGACACCGCACGACACGCAACCGGAGCGCGCTGCCGGCGTCTCGGTCGGGCGAGGATGTCGAGGCAGAATGTCCCGTATCGGGACGAGGGGGACGGTGTGGTGAGGACGCAGCGCGGCCGGTCGGGGCCGGGTGTGTGGCTCGATCGGGCGTGGAGTGCACCGATCGTGGTGGTACTGGCGATGCTGGCCCTGGTGGCGGGCTGCAGCGCCGGTCCCGGAGGGTCCTCGGCGCCCGACGTGCCGCCCGTGCCCCCGGTCGCGCTCGCCGCGTCGGTGGCGCCGGGCGCGGTCGACGTCGCGCCGGCCGAGCCCCTCGTGGTGTCCGCGGCGGGCGGGCGGCTGACCTCGGTCACCGTCACCCCGGCCGGCGGCGCTGGTGGCACAGTGCTCGCGGGCACGCTCGACCCGTCGGGCACCCGCTGGACCAGCGCCGTGCTCGCCTACGGCACCCAGTACCGCGTGCAGGCCGCCGGCGTCGACGAGCGCGGCACGCCGGGCGCCCCGCTGGACCAGACCTTCAGCACCGTCGCGCCGGAGCAGACCCTGGAGGTCGCGAGCATCCGGCCCACCGACGGCCAGACCGTCGGCGTGGCCATGCCGATCTCGATCACCTTCGACGCGCCGGTCACCGACCGCGCCGCCGTCGAGCGCCGGGTGTCGGTGGCCACCTCGGTGCCCACCGAGGGCTCGTTCCGCTGGATGTCCGACGAGCAGCTCAACTGGCGGCCCAAGGAGTACTGGAAGCCCGGCACGCAGGTCTCCGTGAACGCGCGGCTCTTCGGCGTCGACAGCGGAGAGGGGCTCTACGGCGCCGAGGACCGGTCGTTCTCGTTCACCGTCGGCCGCGACCAGCGCGCCCGCGGCGACGTCAACGCCCACACCCTCGTGCTGTACCAGGACGGGCAGGAGCTGCGCAGCATGCCGGCCTCGTACGGCCGCGACGTCTACCCGACGCAGTACGGCGTGCACGTCGCGTTCGAGAAGCACGAGGTCAAGCGGATGCGCTCCGACACGTGGGGCGGGCCCGCCGAAGGCACGCCGGGCTTCTACGACCAGAACCTGCCGCTGGCCGTGCGCATCTCCAACAACGGCGAGTTCGTGCACGTCAACCCCGACACCGTCCGCCAGCAGGGCCGCAGCAACGTCTCGCACGGCTGCGTGAACCTGTCCCCGGCCAACGGGCAGTTCTTCTTCAACTGGGTGCAGATGGGCGACCCGGTGGAGATCGTCGGCTCGAGCCGCCCGCTGACCACCCGCGACGGCGACATCGCCGACTGGACCATCCCGTGGGAGGAGTACCGGCAGGGCTCGGCGCTGGCGTCGGCCTAGCTGGCTCCCTCAGGGGCGCGGCTGCGGCGGACGGTCGATCTTGGCCGAGTCCTGGACCTCACCACCGAGGACGAGCGCCCCGCAGAGCCCGCGGCCCTCGTCGTTCCCGGTCGTGGAGCTGTACCAGTGGATCCCGGGTCCGTCGAGGTTCAGGCGAGCGCGGCCCTTCGAGTGGTTCACCAGCCAGATG
>CADCTH010000119.1 GCA_902805495.1 uncultured Actinomycetospora sp. | reverse complement strand
GCGTTCGCACCGTGTGCCGTCGGGTCGACGAGCCGATCGATGATCTTCAGCTGCTCGATGATCGAGCCGGGCCAGCCGTGGGTCATGATCAGCGGCAACGCATCGTCGTGCTCCGAGCGGACGTGGATGAAGTGGATGTCGATGCCGTCGATCGTGGTGACGAACTGTGGCAGCGCATTCAGCCTCGCCTCGCAGCGGCGCCAGTCGTAGTCCGTCGCCCAATAGGATGCGAGTTCCTGCATCATCCCGAGTGGCACGCCCTGCGAATGGTCGGTGACGGTCTCCTCCTCGGGCCACTGCGTGGCAGCGATGCGTCGACGGAGGTCCTCGAGTGCCTCATCCGCGATGTCGATGTGGAACGGACGTACGTCTTCGGTGGTGTCGATATCGGCATCGACGGTGGTACTCATGGTGACTCCCGTTGTCGTACTACGTGAGCAGCGCCCGCATCATGAGTACGCGCGCACGGGTCCCGGCTTCCGCCTGCCACCGGTGTCCACCTCTTGCGCTCTCGGGCGAGCGCAAGAGGGCGCACCGGGAGATCGTCCTCTTCGCCCTCCTGAGCATGCGCTCGAATCTCGCGTCGTGTCAACGAATGCGTGTGGGCCATCGCCTACCCGATGCCGATTCGCCCGGTGACGGATCAGTCGCGGTTGGTGACGTCGGCTCCGGCTCTTCGATGATGTTGTCGAAGCCCTTCCTCGAACTCGCGGACAGGAGTACGGTCCGGACCGGTGAGAGCCACTCTCACGTCATTCGTGCGATAGGACGACGCGGCGGGGACAAAGGCGCCCTCGTCGTCCGGTCGAGCGCCCGGGAG
The DNA here is from genome assembly GCA_902805495.1 of uncultured Actinomycetospora sp. Lineage (GTDB taxonomy): Bacteria > Actinomycetota > Actinomycetes > Mycobacteriales > Pseudonocardiaceae > Actinomycetospora. The sequence goes on along the minus strand of CADCTH010000119.1, from coordinate 7,110 downwards.
ATGGATCTCGGCATTCACGCAGATCGGTCGCGTTCGGTGTCGCTACTCGGGTCCACATCCCCGATGTACAGGAGTTCTCATGTCGGTACGCACGGACACCCGGGACCCCGCGGCCACGGGGCCGGCCATCCGCCCGTTCCGCGTCGAGGTCGCGCAGGAGGACCTGGACGACCTCCGCCGACGCATCCTGTCGACCCGGTGGCCCGAGGAGGAGACCGTCGCGGCGGAGCCGATCGGGGTGGAGGACGTCGTTCAGGACCTTCGCGACGCCCGCCGCCAGTCCCAGGGCGTGCAGTTGGCGACCATGCGGGAGCTCACGCGCTACTGGGCGACGGAGTACGACTTCCGCCGATTCGAGGCGAGACTGAACGCGCTACCGCAGTTCATCGTCGAGATCGACGGCATCGACATCCACTTCATCCACGTCAGGTCGCCCCACGAGAACGCGCTGCCGTTGATCATGACGCACGGCTGGCCCGGCTCGGTCGTCGAGATGCTGAACGTCATCGGTCCGCTCACCGACCCGACCGCGTACGGCGGACGTGCCGACGACGCCTTCGACGTGGTGGTGCCGTCGCTACCCGGTTACGGATTCTCTGCCAAACCAGTGACCACCGGTTGGAGCCCCGCACACATCGCGCAGGCCTGGACCACCCTGATGCGTCGCCTCGGGTATCCACGGTTCGCCGCCCAGGGCGGCGACTGGGGCGCGATCATCACCGATCTGATGGGCGCCGCGGCGCCTCCGGAGTTGGTGGGAATTCACTCCAACATGCCCGGAACGGTTCCGCCCGCCGTGTCGGCCGCGTTGGGTTCGGGCGGTCCGACCCCCGCCGGCTTGTCGGACGAAGAGGGTCGGGCGTGGGAACGGTTGCAGTTCCTGTACACCAAGGGCATCGGGTACGCGACCGAGATGGCGTTGCGACCGCAGACCCTGTACGGGCTCGCCGATTCACCGGTCGCGCTGGCTGCCTGGATGCTCGACCACGACGCGCGCAGCTACGAGGACATCGCACGGGCCTTCGACGGCGACCCGATCGGTCATCTGACCCGGGACGAGGTCCTCGACAACATCACCCTGACCTGGATCACCAACACGGGGATTTCTTCGGGGCGCCTGTACTGGGAGAACGACGTCGGATTCTTCGACGTCAAGGGCGTCTCGGTCCCGGCAGCCGTCAGCGTCTTTCCGCGAGAGCTGTACCAGGCGCCTCGGAGCTGGACCGAACAGGCCTACCCCCGCCTCGTGTACTTCAACGAGGTCGACAAGGGAAACCACTTCGCGGCCTGGCAAGAACCGGAGCTCTTCGTGGCCGAGGTGCGCACCGCCCTCCGTTCCCTGCGGTGACCGGTGCCGCTCGTACGCGTTCGACCACGGAAGGGAATGCCGATGGGCCTCTTCGGCAGAAGGCGGGCGCCGGTCGCAGAGCTGCCCGTCGAGGGCCGCCTGCCGACCTTTGACGGCGCCGCGGGATGGCTCAACTCCTCCCCGCTCCGGCCCGCGGACCTGCGCGGGAAGGTCGTCCTCGTCGAGTTCTGGACCTACACGTGCATCAACTGGCTCCGCACCCTCGGCTACGTCCGCGCGTGGGCGGAGAAGTACGCGGATCGTGGACTGGTCGTCGTCGGTGTCCACACCCCGGAGTTCCCGTTCGAGGAGGAGGTCGACAACGTCCGCCGGGCCGCCGAGGACCTGGGCGTCGACCACCCAGTCGCCCTCGATCCCGACTACGTCGTCTGGCGGGCGTTCGCGAACCACTACTGGCCCGCGATCTACCTCGTTGACGCGGAGGGGCGGATCCGCCACCACCAGTTCGGCGAAGGCGACTACGAGGGGTGTGAGCGGGTCATCCAGCGGCTTCTCCGCGACGCCGGAGACGCTCCAGCGGACGACGACCTCGTGTCGGTCACCCCCGACGGTCTGGAGGCCCAGGCCGACTGGGCGCAGCTCGAGTCGCCGGAGACCTACCTCGGGAGCGAGCAGGCGCGCAGGTTCGCCTCCCCGGGCGGCGTCGCGGTCGGCCGCTCCCGCGCCTACGTCTCCGCCGATCCCTTGCGACTCAACCAGTGGGCGCTCGCGGGCGAGTGGGCCGTCGAGCGGCGAGCGAGCGTGCTCCAGGGCGACAGCGGGAGCCTCGTGCTCCGCTACCACGCTCGCGACGTCCACCTCGTGATGGCGCCCCGGCCCCGCGGGACGTCGATACCGTTCCGCGTGATCCTCGACGGCGGACCGCCGGGCGACGCCCACGGACTCGACGTCGATGCCGACGGCCACGGAGCACTGCTCGAGCCGCGGCTCTACCAACTGATCCGCGCTCCGGGCGTGATCGAGGACCGCACCGTCGAGATCGCGTTCCTGGCTCCCGGCGCCGAGACCTATGTCGTCACCTTCGGCTAGGAGACGCAAGCCGTGAACGGTCTGACCGTGCCCGTAGCGATCGTCGGCAGCCGCACCGAGGCAGAGCTGATCGTGGGCTTCCTGCAGAACCAGGGCGTGCGGGCCGCCGTGGCGGCGGACGACGCCGGGGGACAGGAGCCGGAGCTCCAGCTCCAGGGCGTCCGAGTGCTGGTGGCCTCGTCCGACGAGACCGAGGCGCGCCGGCACCTCACCGCCGTCGGCGACGGCGACGGCGACGGCACTTCGATCACAGGAGACACCGTGACCGGACGACCACGCTCAGCGCGGGAGACCCTCCGTGTCCACACCGAGTACGACGATGCTCAGCGGGACGTGGACGCCCTGTCCGACGCGGGGTTCCCGGTCGAGCGGGTCAGCATCGTCGGCCGCGATCTGCGGCTGGACGAGGACGTCACCGGACGGCTGACGGTCCCGCGCGCCGCGGGTGCGGGCGCAGGGGGTGGGGCGTGGTTCGGCCTGCTGATCGGCGCGGTCCTCTTCCTGTTCACTCCGTACTGGCTCCTCCCGGTCCTCACCGGGGTCGTCCTCGGCGCGATCTTCGGCGCGATCTTCGGCGCGATCGCCCAGGCGGCGACGCGCGGCCGCCGGGACTTCGCATCGGTCCGCCACCTCGAGGCGGGCAGCTACGAGGTCGTCGTCGACTCCGAGCTCGCCGACGGCGCGCGGCGTCTGCTGCACCTCGATCCGGCACCCGAGCCTCGGGATGCGTCGCCGGCCCCGGCCGACCCGCCTCGCGTGCGATGAACCCCTCACGACCGCGACGAAGCGACGAGGGTCGTCACGGCTCGGGTCTGCCGCCCGCTCAGCAGGCGGACACGAGGGCCTCGATCGCCGCCTGGCCCGAGCGCTCCCCGAGCTCGGCATCGACCTCGAGGACGGTGTCGGCGCCGCCTCCTGGATCTCCGACGACCGAGACGAGGAGAGCCGGGCTCTCGTCGACCGCGACCGCGAGGAGCAAGGCGATGGGACAGATCCACGCGAGCGACGAGTCGCTGCGTTCCGCGGCGGCATCGTCTCCGTCGTCGTGCTGGACACCAGCCACGTACACGCCGCCGGCGTGGTCGTCGTGATGCAGGGAGGCCGACACCCGGCCGACCGAGAGACCGGAGGCACGGCCGGAGCCGGTCGCCCTCGTGTCGTGGTGGTCGGTGCCGGGTTCGCCGGCTTCCAGGCGGCGAAGTCGTCGCGTCGCCGGCTCGGCGACGAGGCCGAGATCGTCCTGGTGAGCCCCACCGATTACTTCCTCTACCTGCCACTGCTGCCCGAGGTGGCCGTCGGGATCCTGGAACCGCGACGCATCTCGGTCTCGCTGACCGCGACGCTGCCCGGTGTGCGGCTGGTCCTCGGCGTGGTGGACCGGCTCGACGTCGCAGGGCGCCGGATCGGCCTGATCGACCCGGAAGGTCGGCGCCGTGAGCTGGACTACGACCGCCTGGTGATCTCCGTCGGCAGCGTCAACAAGCTGCTGCCCGTTCCCGGGGTGGCCGCGTACGCCCACGGGTTCCGGGGGATCCCCGAGGCGCTCTACCTGCGCGATCACCTCATCCGGCAGCTCGAGCTCGCCGGCGAGGCCGCGGACCCCGCCGAGCGCCGAGCCCGCTGCACCGTCCTGGTCGTCGGCGCCGGTTACACCGGCACGGAGGTCGCCGCACACGGCAAGCTCTTCACCGACAGGTTGGCCGCCAGCCATCGCTCGTCGGGCGAGCACCCCGTCCACTGGCTGCTGCTGGACGTCGCGCCGCGGGTGCTGCCCGAGCTCGACGAGCACCTCTCCCGCACGGCCGACGCCGTCCTGCGCGGACGGGGTGTCGACGTCCGGATGGGCGTCTCGATCGACGAGGCCACCGAGGACGGGGTGCGCCTGACCACCGGGGAGGAGCTGGGGACCCGAACAGTGGTGTGGTGCGTCGGGGTTCGTCCCGACCCGATGGTGGAGTCGTTGGGCCTACCCACCCACCGCGGGCGCCTGGTGGTCAACGAGGACCTCACGGTGCCGGGGCACCCCGAGATACTCGCCTGTGGAGATGCGGCCGCGGTGCCGGACCGGACCTCTCCCGGGCAGGCGACCGCGATGACCGCGCAGCACGCCGTGCGGCAGGGCAGGTTGGCCGGGCGCAACGTGGCCGCCTCGCTGCGTCGTACGCGCCTGCGTCGCTATCGACATGACGATCTCGGCTTCGTCGTCGACCTCGGGGGCCGCGACGCCGCCGCCAACCCTCTCGGAGTCCCGCTGGCCGGCCTGCTCGCGAAGGTGGTCACGCGCGGCTACCACCTGCTGTCGATGCCCGGCAATCGGTTGCACACAGCCGTCGATTGGGCCCTCGACGCGACGCAGCGCCGGCAGAGTGTCCAGCTCGGCCTCGTGCGTTCTCCCGATGTGCCTCTGGACACCGCGTCCCCGGAGCTGCCCCGCCACGGCGTGCCGACCGCTCGGTGATGAGCCTCGGAGCGTGACGGCGGGCGCCCGTCGGACACCTACTCAGCAGAAGGGATCGGCATCCGGGTGGCGGGCCTCCCGCCACGCGAGATCGACCACCGGCCGCGTGCGGTCGGCCGGGGGCCAACGACAGGAGGGAAGGACATGGGATTCGTCTCCCGAGGATTCGTTGGGCGGCGCGAGGCTGATCACGGCGCGAGCGGACTGCCCCCCGGGCAGTACGACATCGGTGGGGGCTTCCCGGTGCTGTCTGCCGGGCCGACTCCTCGAACGTCGATGGAGGAGTGGGACTTCACCATCACCGGCGAGGTCAGCGCCCGTGCGCGGTTCACCTGGCAGGAGTTCCAACAGCTGCCCCGCGAGGACGTCACCGTCGACATCCACTGCGTCACGAAGTGGTCGAAGTTCGGGACGACGTGGAGCGGGGTCTCCCTCGACACCCTGCTCGACACCGTCGAGACTTCGGCCGACTACGTGCTCGCCTTCTGCGACGGCGGATACACGACGAACATCCCGCTGGAAGACGTCGTCGACGGCCGCGCCTGGGTGGTGGACCGGTACGACGGCGAGCCCCTGGCGGCGGAGCACGGCGGGCCGGCGCGCCTGCTCGTACCGCACCTCTACTTCTGGAAGTCCGCCAAGTGGGTGCGTGGGCTCCAGCTGTCGAGCACGGAGGAACCCGGCTTCTGGGAGACGCTGGGCTATCACATCTACGGTGACCCATGGCGCGAGCAGCGATACGCCGGCGACTGACGTGGCGGCTCGCGACCGTCGCGGCCGTCACCGAGGAGGCCCGCACCGCGCGCCGGCTGTCGCTCGGGATCGACGACTGGGAAGGTCACCTCCCGGGCCAACACGTCGACGTCCGCCTGACGGCGCCCGACGGGTACCAAGCTCAGCGCAGCTACTCCATCGCGTCGGCTCCGGAGAGCCCGACCGTGGACGTGGTGGTGCAACGCGTCGACGAGGGCGAGGTGTCCCCGTATCTCGTGGACGAGCTGCGGGTCGGTGACGAGCTCGAGTTGCGGGGTCCGATCGGCGGCTACTTCGTGTGGCACGCGGACACCGACTCGCCGCTGCAGTTGGTCGCGGGTGGTTCGGGCGTCGCACCCTTCCTGGCGGTGCTGGACCACCACGCCGCCGCCGGGTCGACGGTGCCGATCCGGCTGTTGTACTCGGCTCGCACTCTCGGCGACGTCATCGCCCGCGCACGCCTGGACGAGCACGTCCACCGTGGTGTGCCCGTGACCATCGCCTTGACCCGGGAACAACCACCGGGTTGGGCCGGTCTCCGGGGCCGGATGACGCCGGAGACCGTTCGCGAGCACACCTGGCCCGTCGACCAGCGACCGAGAATCTTGGTGTGCGGTCCCACCACGTTCGTCGAGGCCGTCGCGGACAGCCTCGTCGAGGCCGGGCACCCGACGGCCGCCATCAAGATCGAGAGATTCGGATGACGCAGAGGAGCGATAAATGACACCGGAATCCCGACGACTCGACGGGAACGCCGCGGCGGGACAACTGGCGGACGTCTTCGTCTTCGACGCCACGGTGGTGATGACCCGGTGCAGCACGTGCGGCACGGAGGCCCCGCTCGGGCAGTACCACGTGTACGCCGACGCGCCGGGCATGATCGTCCGCTGCCCCTCCTGCGAGAAAGTGGTCATGCGCGTCGCCCAGACGCCCGGACACAAGTGGCTCGACATGGGTGGGGCCGCCACGCTCGACATCGGCAACTGATCCCCTCGCTCTCCCTTCGTTCCCGGAGGTCGAGGCGCTCGGCCTCGCTGCCGCGGCCTTCGTGGACGCAGCCCGCACCACAGTGTCTTCGCGCCCGATCTGGCGTGGCGCGACGAGCCCCTCCGGGACGAGCTGCAGGAGCGCACGGGACTGCCGGTCGTCGTGGAGAACGACGCAAACGCCGCACCGGCCCACACCGCGGCGGACCCCAGGCCCAGCGGCCGGCGCAGTGCACAGGTCACCGGCGCCGGTCCCGTAACCGACCGCCGTGGACCCGCCGGCCAGGCCTAGCGCCAGCCCGAGCCCGGTCGCGGGCACCCAGGCCCAGGACACCGCCGGCACCAGGCGCCGCAGCGCGAGCCACAGTCGCGCTGACGTACGCCGCCATGGAGACGATCTACCGTCCCCCCGGGATCCGCTTCGTCCCGGTCCGCGAAGCCTCGCACGACACAGCCGAACTTCGACGAACGAGATGACGCCGCAGCTGCACTGCGAGCGACCACGCGGGCACTGC
>CADCTH010000118.1 GCA_902805495.1 uncultured Actinomycetospora sp. | reverse complement strand
TCCGCCTGCTCACCGGCGCGCGCTGGCGCATCGGCGGCGCCGACCTCGCCGCCCTGTGGCGCCGGGCGCGCGAGCTGGCGGCACCCGCCACCGGCAGCCACACCGTGAGCGACGCCGTCCCCGACCCGGTGGCCGCCGCCCTGCCCGGCGAGCACGCCGAGCGGGCCGGGCTGGTCGACGCCCTCGACGACCCGGGCCCGGCGGCGCGCTACTCGGCGGCGGGCTTCGAACGCCTGCGCCACCTCGCCCACGAGCTCGCGATGCTGCGCCGCCGCGTCACCGCGCCCCTGGTCGACCTCGTCGCCGACGTCGAGCGGGTGCTGCTGCTCGACGTCGAGGCCGCGGCGCGCCCCGGCCCCGTCGGGCGCGCGCACCTCGACGCGTTCGCCGAGGTCGTCGCCGACTTCTCCGCCGGCGCCGCGTCCTCGGGCGGCACCGCGACGGTCAGCGCGCTGCTCGCCTACCTCGACGCGGCCGAGGAGGCCGAGGACGGCCTGACGCCCGGCGAGGTCGACCCCGTCAGCCCGGCGGATCCGGCGACGGGCGGCACGCGGGTCCAGGTGCTCACGGTCCACGCGGCCAAGGGCCTCGAGTGGGAGCTCGTCGCCCTGCCCCACGTCTGCGACAAGATCTTCCCGGGCACCAAGCGCTCCGGGTCGTGGCTGACGTCGATCGCGTCGCTGCCGGTGCACCTGCGCGGCGACCGCCCCGACCTGCCCGAGCTCGAGCTCGACGGCGCGGCCGACCGCAAGGAGGTCGCGGAGCGCCTCGACGCCCACGAACGGGCGTTCGACGACCGCCGCCTCGTCGAGGAGCGGCGGCTGTTCTACGTCGCGCTCACCCGCGCCGAGCACGCCCTGCTCGTCTCCGGGCACTGGTGGGGCGAGACCGGCGACTCCGCGCGCGGGCCGTCGGACCTCCTCGCCGAGGTCGGGGAGCTCGCGGCCCGGGGCGGCGGGCGGTGCGGGGTCGTCGACACCTGGGCCGAGCCGCCGGCCGAGGACGAGGCCGACGCCCTCGCCGCCGCGGTGCACGAGGCGCCGTGGCCGGTCGACCCGCTCGGCTCCCGCCGTGCGGCGGTCGACGAGGGCGCAGCGCTGGTCCGGGCCGCCCGGCGGCGCCGGGCACAACAGCCGGAGCCGGCGGAGCCCGCCGACGAGGCGGCACCGGCCGAACAGCCGCCCGACCCCGACGGCTGGGCCGCCGACATCGAGGTCCTGCTGGCCGAGCGGGCGGCGGCACGCGACCGGCACGCGCGGGTCCTGTTGCCGCCGCAGCTCTCGGTCAGCCAGCTCGTCGACCTCGCCGCCGACCCAGACGCGCTGGCCCGGCGCCTGCGGCGCCCCGTGCCCCGGCCTCCCGACCCGCGCGCGCGACGGGGCACCGAGTTCCACGCGTGGCTCGAACGATGGTTCTCGGCCACCGAGCTGCTCGAGCTCGACGAGCTGCCCGGCGCCGCCGACGACGAGGCGGCCGACGCCGCCGACCCGGCGGGCGCCGCCGACGCCACCGAGCTGCGCGACCGCTTCACCGCCAGCCGCTGGGCCACGCGCACGCCGGTGGCGGTGGAGGTGCCGTTCGAGACCGAGGTCGCGGGCACGCTGGTGCGCGGGCGGATCGACGCGGTGTTCGCCGACCCCGACGGCGGCGCCACGGTGGTCGACTGGAAGACCGGCGGGCTCCCGCGCGATGACGCCCTGCCGGCCCTCGCCGTGCAGCTCGCGGCCTACCGGCTGGCGTGGGCGTCGCTGTCGGGCCTGCCGGTGGAGCGGGTGCGGGCGGCGCTGCACTACGTGCGCCACGACCGCACCGTCGCTCCCGCCGACCTCCTCGACGCCGCGGGCCTGCGCGCGCTCGTCGCCGCGGTGCCCGAGGAGCTCCGGGTGCCCGAGGGCGACCCGGAGGCCCCGCCGGCCGCCGGCCCGGACCGGGACCCGGACGCCGACGACGGTCCGGACCAGGACGTCGACCCCGACCCCCGCTGAACGGGCGCAGAATCAGGGGGGTGAGCAACACCGAGACCGCGCCCGTCGAGGTCCAGTGCGCCCCGGGCGGCGCCGCGCCGGAGGTCGAGGTCCTGACGCCGCGGGCGGTGCCGCTGGGCGGGCCGCGGGCGATGACGGTGCGCCGCACCCTGCCCCAGCGGCAGCGCTCGCTGGTCGGCGCCTGGTGCTTCGTCGACCACTACGGCCCCGACGACACCTCGGGCACGGGCGGCATGGACGTCCCGCCGCACCCGCACACCGGGCTCGCCACGGTGAGCTGGCTGTTCACCGGCGAGGTCGAGCACCGCGACAGCCTCGGCGTGCACGCGATCGTGCGGCCCGGCGAGCTGAACCTCATGACCGCCGGGCACGGCGTCGCCCATTCCGAGGTCAGCACGGCCGACACCACCGTGCTGCACGGTGTGCAGCTGTGGGTCGCGCTGCCCGACGACGCCCGCGACGCCCCGCGCGCCTTCGCCCACCACGTGCCGCCGCCGACCGACCTCGGAGGAGCGACGGCCCGGGTGTTCCTCGGTGAGCTCGCGGGCGAGCGATCGCCGGTCGTCACCGCGACCCCGCTGCTCGGCGCCGAGCTGCTCCTCGAGCCCGGCGCCCGGGTCGCGCTCACGGTGGACCCGACCTTCGAGCACGCCCTGCTCGTCGACCGCGGCCGCGTCGCGCTGCAGGGACGCGCCCTCGAGCCCGGCGAGCTCGGGGTCGTCGACCCCGGACCGCGCACCCTGGCGATCACGGACACCGGCGACGAGCCCGCCCGCCTCGTCCTGCTCGGCGGGCCGCCCTTCGGCGAGCAGATCGTGATGTGGTGGAACTTCGTCGGCCGCAGCCACGACGAGATCGTCGCGTTCCGCGAGGCGTGGGAGGCCGGCAGCGAACGCTTCGGCGAGGTCGAGGGCTACGTCGGGCGCGACGGCCGGCAGGGCGCGGCGGCACGCCTGCCCGCGCCGGTGCTGCCGCACGCGACGATCCGCCCGCGCGGCAACCCTCGGTGACGGGCTGGGCCGGCTCGCTGTAGCGCAGCGTGTCGATCGGACCACCGGAATCGAACTTGTTGCACGCAGGGTGACTCTCTACCGTGGGTCGCCACCGCCGTTCACTCCTCCGGACGGCAAGGATGACCACGGAGCGTGCCATGACCGAGCTGGGTGAGACCGCCGCGACGACGGCCGCTGAGGGATCCGGGGCCCCGGACCTGGCGGAGCTGCGGCGGGCCGTGGCCGGCCCGGTGCACGCGCCCGGCGACGTCGAGACGGTCACCGAGCTGGCGGGCTACAACCTGGCCCTCGAGCACGCCCCGATCGCCGTCGTCGGCGCGACCGGCGCGCAGGACGTGGCCGCGGCGGTGCGGTGGGCCGCGGCGCGGGGGTTGCGGGTCGGCGTGCTGGCCACCGGCCACGGCGACCTCTCCCAGCGCGGCACGGTCGCCATCACCACCCGGCGCATGGACCGGTTGGAGATCGACCCGGTCACCCGCCGGGCCACGGTGGGCGCCGGGGTGAAGTGGGCGCGCCTCATCGAGGCGGCCGCGCCCCTCGGCCTCGCCGGGCTCAACGGCTCGTCCTCCGACGTCGGGATCGCCGGCTACACCACCGGCGGCGGCGTGGGCCCGTTCGTGCGCAGGTACGGCTTCGCGAGCGACCGGGTCCGGCGCCTGCAGGTCGTCACCGGCGACGGCGAGATCCGCGACGTCACCGCCGAGTCCGACCCCGAGCTGTTCGACGTCGTGCTCGGCAGCAAGGACGCGGTCGCGCTGGTCACCGAGATCGAGTTCGAGCTCATCGAGGTGCCGCGGATGTACGGCGGCAGCGCGTTCTGGGAGGCCGGCGACATCGCGGCCGTCCTGCGGGCCTGGCAGCAGTGGGCCCCGACGCTGCCCGAGGACATGACGACCTCGGTCGCGATCCTGCGGGCCCCCGACATGGAGGCCGTCCCCCCGCCCCTGCGCGGGCGCACGCTGGCGCACCTGCGGGTGGCGTTCCTGGGCTCGGCGGACGAGGGCCGGGAGCTGCTCGCGCCGATGCGCGCGGTCGCGGCGCCGATGATCGACATGATCGAGGAGATGTCCTACGCCGCGATCGACACCGTCCACCTGGACCCGCCCGACCCCATGCCGTTCTGGGCGGACGGGTGCTTCCTCGCCGACGTCGCCGCCGACACCGTCGAGACGGTGCTCGCCGCGGCCGGGGCGGAGCAGGAGATACCTCTCTTCCTCGTCGAGCTGCGCCACCTGGCGGGCGCTGCCGAGCGCGTCACGCAGGGCCTCGCGCCGCGCGACGCCCGCTTCATGGTCGGTGTCGTCGGACCCATGGTCCCCGGGCTGACCGACGTGGTGCCGGCGATCGGACGCGGGCTGGTCGACGCCCTGGCGCCCTGGTCGGCGTCGCGCACGGGCCTGAACTGGGTCAACCCGTACAGCGTCGCCGCGCGCCCCGAGCTCGCCTGGGGCCCGCGGGAGATCGAGCGCATCGACGCGGTGCGCCGCCGCGTCGACCCCGCCGGCGTGCTCGGCGCGGCGCGGCTGGGCGTCGGCTAGCCCGTCACGCCGCCTCGCGGTGCACCCGCAGCGCGTGGGCCACCATCGGCACCTGCAGCGGCAGCCGCGCGTACGCCACCGCGCGGTACGGCCACGGGCGGCGGCGCCAGTCCCACGCCATCTGCACGTTGGCCGGGAACACCGCGACGAACAGCGCCGCGGCGGCCAGCGCGCCGAGCCGGCCGGTGCGGGCGGCGGCGACGGTGGCGCCGACGGCGAGCTCGGCGACCCCGCTGGCGTAGGTCCAGAACCGCGTCGACCCCGGCAGCCACGGCGGCACGATCGTGTCGAACGGCTGCGGGGCCACGCCGTGCAGCACGCCCATCGTCATCAGCGCGCCGGCCATCACCGTCGGGGGCGGGGAGGGGCGGCGCGAGCGGCGGATCATGGTCGGCACCCTGGCAGACGCGCCCGTCAGCGGCCCACCGCGTAGCCCTGCATGCCGCGCGGGTTCGCCGCGGCCCGCAGCACGCCGCGGGCGCGGTCGATGCCGACCGCCGAGAGCCGGCCCAGCGTCCACGGTCCGCTGCGGGTGACGCGGTGCCCGCGCCGGGCGAGGCCCGCGATCACCGCGTCGTCGAGGCGGTCCTCGACCACCGCGCCGCCGGGCTCGCGCTGCCGCGGCCAGAACGAGCTGGGCGACGACGTCGAGTGCAGGGCGGGCGCGTCGATGGCCTGCTGCGGGTCGTACCCGCCGACGAGCGTCCGCAGCAGGTACAGCAGCTGCCACTGGTCCTGCTGGTCGCCGCCGGGCGAGCCGAGGGCGGTGACCGGCCCGTCGTCGTCGAGCACCAGCGTCGGGGTGAGCGTCGTGCGCGGCCGCCGGCCCGGGGTCAGCGTGGCGGGCAGGCCCTCCTGCAGCCAGGTCATCTGCAGCCGCGTCCCGAGCGCGAAGCCGAGCTCCGGGATCGTCGGCGACGACTGCAGCCACCCGCCGGACGGGGTCGCCGAGACGATGTTGCCCGCGCGGTCGACGACGTCGAGGTGGCACGTGTCGCCCCGGGTCTCGCCGGCGAGGGTCACGGTGGGCTCGCCGACCGCGGCGTCGCCCGTCACGGCCGGCGCGTCGCCGCCGACGGCGATGTCGGCGAGCACGGGGTCGCGCCCGCCCAGGCGGCCGGGTCGCAGGTCGGGCGACGCCGTCTCCCCGATCAGCGCCCGGCGCGCGGCGACGTAGTCGGGGGCCAGCAGCGCGCCGACGTCGAGCAGATCCCGTTACTCCCCGAACCACGCGTCGCGGTCGGCCTGCGCGAGCTTGGTCGCCTCGAGGACGAGGTGTGCGCCGATCTCCGACGACGGGTCGAGCTCGGCGTCGTCGTCCCCGTCGAGCACCGCCAGCGCGGCGAGCAGCGCCGGCCCCTGGCCCCAGGCGGGCGTCTTGGCGATGCGAACACCGCGGAACTCGCCGACCGCGGCGTCGGTCACCCGCGCCCGGTACCCGGCGGTGTCCGCGACGGTCAGGACGCCGGCGTGGTCGGTGCCCGAGGCGTGGCGGTGCGGGGTGCGGACCGACGCGGCCGCCGCCTCGGCGACGAAGCCCTCGGCCCACACCGTGCGCACGGCGTCGATGCGCGCGGCGCGGTCGGGTCCCTGCGCCGCACCGACGAGCCGGGTGAGGGTGTCCGCCCACGCCGGGTTGCGCAGGACCTCGCCCGGGCGCGGCGGCCGGCCCTCGGGCAACCACAGGGCCGCCGAGGTCGGCCAGTGCTCGCGGAAGAGGTCGGCGACGGCGCCGATCGTGCTCGCGACGCGCGGGACGGCGGGGACCCCGCCGCGGGCGTAGCTGATCGCGGGCGCGAGGACGTCGCCGATCTCCCACGTCCCGTGGTCGCGCAGCAGCAGCCACCAGGCG
>CADCTH010000117.1 GCA_902805495.1 uncultured Actinomycetospora sp. | reverse complement strand
CCGCCCTCCAGATGCCCGCGTTGGTCAGCTGCGGCGCCACGACGGGCGGCGCGTAGAGGATCGCGGGTCCCGGTCGCGGCCCGGACCCGGCCGCGGGCGGCAGCTGGGCGCCGGCCGGCGCCGGGACGACGCCGACCGCTCCGCAGGCGAGAGCGGTGGCGGCGAGGAGCAGGGTGCGGACGGCGCGTGGCATGGAGCCCTTCCGGAGGAGGTGTGCAGGGGAGGTGCAGGAGTCGCTACTAGGGTTCGACGCCGGGGCGCGGCTTCCTGCCGCGCGCGTACGACGGGGAGCGGCATGACCAGCAGTTCGACCGGCAGTTCGACCAGCACGGTGAAGGCCAACGGCATCGAGATCGCGTACGAGACCTTCGGCGACCGCGGCGGGCGGCCGCTGCTGCTGGTCATGGGGCTCGCCACCCAGATGCTGGCCTGGCACGAGGACTTCTGCGGCGCCCTGGTGGACCGCGGCTTCTACGTCGTCCGCTTCGACAACCGCGACATCGGGCTGTCCACGCATGTGACGGACGCGCCGCCGCCGGACGTCATGGCGGCGTTCGGCGGGGACTTCTCCTCCGCGTCCTACCGGCTCGAGGACATGGCCGACGACACCGCCGGCCTGCTCGACGCCCTGGAGATCCCCGCCGCGCACGTCGTGGGCGCCTCGATGGGCGGGATGATCGCGCAGACCCTCGCCATCCGGCACCCCTCGCGGGTGCTCAGCCTCACCTCGATCATGTCCACGACCTCCCCGGCCGTCGGTGCCGCCACGGCGGAGGCCAGCGCGGTGCTGCTCGCGCCGCCGGCCACCAGCCGCGAGGAGGCGGTCGCGCGCACGCTGACGACGTACGGCGTGATCGGGTCGCCGGGCTACCCGCTGGACGAGGCCTGGCTGCGGCAGATCGCCGCGGAGGCGTACGACCGCGCGTACGACCCGGTGGGGGTGGCCCGGCAGCTGCTCGCGATCGCGGCGTCCGGCGACCGGACCGCGGCCCTGGCCGATGTGCGGGTGCCGACGCTCGTCGTCCACGGCGAGGACGACCCGCTCGTCCAGGTCGCCGGTGGGCGCGCGACCGCGGCGGCCGTCCCGGGCGCCGAGCTGCTGGTGATCCCGGGCATGGGCCACAACCTGCCGCGCGAGCTGTGGCCGCAGATCGTCGACGCGATCGAGGAGGTCGCCGCCCGGGCGGAGTAGCAGTCACGCAGGGCGACGGCCTGCTCGTATTGCGTCATATCTCGTCGGGAGGGTCCTTGGCGGCCGTAGGTTTCCGCCGCCTGCGTCCCCCGGCCCTGGAGTCCTCATGGCGCTCACCCGTCCCCTCGCCCGGCTGCTCTGCGCAGCCTCCCTCGCCGGCGCCACCGCTCTCGGCGTCGGTGCGCCGCCGGCCACGGCCGCTCCCGATCCCGCGCCCGCGGCGACCAGCGCGCGGGCGGTCACGGTGGTCGACACCGGCGCGGCCGTGGCCTCCGGCTTCGAGGTGGCCAAGGACGGGCGCGTGCTCTACGGCGGGCCGAGCGACCCGAGCGTCCACGTCTGGTCGCCGTCGACCGGCAGGAGCGCCGTCTTCGCGACCGTGCCGCGCGGCAAGAAGCTGCTCGGCCTCACCCTGCACCCGCAGTTCCCGGCGACGCCGTACGTCTACGTCACCGCCGTCGTCGCCACCGCGCAGGGCCAGCGCATCCAGCTCGGCCGCTTCACCGCCTCGGGCGCGACCGGTGGCGGCTACCGGCTGCTGCGCGACCTCGCGCCGTTCGGCACCGACCACAGCGGCGGCAAGATCACCTTCACGCCCGACGGCAAGCACCTGGTCCTCGTCATCGGCGACGGCGGCGACACGCCGGAGTCCGCGCAGGACCTGCGCAAGCAGAGCGGCAAGGTCCTGCGGGTCACCCCGCTCGGCGCGCCCGCGCCCGGCAACCCCTTCGGCTCGGCCGTCTACGCGTACGGGTTCCGCAACTCGATCGGCCTGGCGTTCGACCCGGCCAACGGCAACCTGTGGGAGACCGAGAACGGCCCGGACTGCGGCGACGAGCTCAACCGCGTCCGCGCCGGCGGCAACTTCGCGTGGGGCCCCTCGGCCACCTGCACCCCGCTGCAGGCGTCGAGCACCAACCGCGACGGGGCCGACCGGCTGCTGCCCGCGAGGTGGTACGCCCGCTCGTCCGCGCCCACGGGCGCGGAGTTCTGCAGCGGCTGCGGTCTCACCGGGGCGCAGGGCGGCCTGCTCTACGGGCGGTTCCTGCAGAAGGACATCCGCCTCGTCACGCTCAACGCAGCCCGCACGGGGGTGGCTGCCGAGCGCACGCTGTACGCCCACAGCGACGCGGTCCTCGGGATCGAGCGCGATCCGCGCGACGGCGCGATCTGGTTCAGCGACTTCGGCTCCATCCGGCGGCTGACCGACTAGCCGGCGGCGAGCAGGGCGGCGCCGACGATCCCGGCGTCGTTCTTCAGCCCCGCCGGACGTACGGGCGGGCGCACGTCCAGCAGGTGCAGCCACTGGTCGGCCTTCTTGCTCACCCCGCCGCCGAGCACGACCAGGTCGGGCCGGACGAGCAGGTCGACGTGGGTCAGGTAGGCGTTGAGCCGCTGCGCCCACTGCTCCCACGACAGGTCGTGCCGCTTGCGGGCGGCGTCGGACGCGCGGTGCTCGGCCTCGTGCCCGTCGAGCTCCAGGTGCCCGAGCTCGGTGTTGGGCACCAGCTCGCCGTCGCGGAACAGCGCACTGCCGATCCCGGTGCCGAGGGTGAGCAGCAGGACGGTGCCCCGTACGCCCTGGGCCGCGCCGAACCGCACCTCGGCGACGCCGGCCGCGTCGGCGTCGTTGACGACGACCGCCTCCCGCCCGGCCGCGGCCTGCACGAACGAGCGGACGTCGGTGCCCACCCAGGACGGGTCGATGTTGGCGGCGGTGAGCGCGGTGCCGTCGACCACCACCGACGGCAGCGTGAGGCCGAAGCGGCCGGTGGAGTCCCCGAGCACCTGACCGACCACGGAGATCACCGCTTCGGGGGTGGCCGGCTGCGGCGTCTCGACGCGTACGCGTTCCGCGAGCAGCCGCCCGGTGTCCAGGTCGACCGGCGCGCCCTTGATCCCGCTGCCGCCGACGTCCACGCCGAAGCCGCTCGCCATGCGATCGCCCTGCCCCCGGGGCGAGGCGCGCAACCGGCGTGCAGCCCGGGCGGGCGCGGGTACCGGGCCTGCGTGGTCGAGACCAGCACGGTCGCGCGCGAGAAGGCAGCTGAGCGGGCTGACCTGGACGAGACGGTGGCGGGTGCGGTCGACCGCATCGTGACGGAAGGCGCTCCGCGCCTGCACCGCGCCTGGCCCGACCTGCTCGCGACCGGGGTCGTGGCGGGGATCGAGGTGACCTTCGGCCTGGTGGCGCTGCTGCTCGTCACCGAGGCCACCGGGAGCGTGCTGCTCGGGGCGCTGGCGTTCTCGTTCGGCTTCGTCGCGCTCCTGCTCGGCCGCAGCGAGCTGTTCACCGAGGGCTTCCTGGTGCCCGTGACGGTCGCGGCGGCAGGCCGGGCGCGACCCCGCGACGTGGCGCGGTTCTGGTTCGGCAGCGCCGCCGGCAACCTGCTCGGCGGGTTCGTGCTGACCTGGGTGGCCGTGCAGGCGCTCGAGGCGCTGCACGAGCGGGGCGTGGCGATGGCGACCGTCTACGTCGACCACGGGTTCACGCGGGAGGCCTTCTGCCTGGCGGTGCTCGCGGGCGCGGGGATCACGATGATGACGCGGATGCACAACGGCACCGACTCCATGCCGGTGCGCGTCTTCGTGTCGGTGTTCGCCGCGTTCCTGCTGACGGGCCTCGGGCTGGTGCACGTCATCCTCGACACCCTGCTGATCTTCTTCGCGCTGCACACCGGCGGGGCGCCCTTCGGGTACGGCGACCTCGGGGGCTTCTTCGTCTTCGCCCTGCTGGGCAACGTGGTCGGCGGCGTCGGGCTGGTGACGCTGCTGCGCCTCGTCCGCGACCGGGAGCTGCTCGCGGCCCACCGCCGCGCCGCCTGAGCAGCCGGACGCCCGACCGGCGAGCGCGCCGGTCGGGCGTCGGGGCGTACGGGTCAGGGAGCGCTGGGCTCGGTGGGCTCGATGGGCTCGGTGGGCTCGGTCGGCTCGACCGGCTCCGCGGGCTCGGGGGCCTCGGCGTTGACGCGGGTGGCGGTGAGGACGCCGCCGACGAGGCGGGCCTTGGCCGAGACGTGGTCGCCGACGGCGACGTCGGCGAGGGCCTCGCGCACGTCGTCGCGGCGGACCACGGCGCTGGCGGGGACGACCAGGGTCTGCGAGACCACGGTGCCCCGGCCGCCCGAGCGGCTGAGGGTGATCGTGGAGGCGGCCGGGTCGACGGCGGTGACGTCGCCGCCGACGTGGACCTCCTTCGACGGCTTGACCTTCTTGACGGGCTTCGGGGGCTT